>NZ_JBHUWC010000032.1:0-28025 GCF_042670225.1 Isoptericola sp. NPDC057191
GTGCGGTCGGGCCTGTCGCATACCCGCCCGCGCCGCCTGACGGGGCGGGATCCGCCGTCCGGTGCCAGGATCGCGGAGGATGACCAACACGGCACGCGGAACAGACCGAGAGAGCGACGGTGACGCACGTGACCGAGACCAACCAGACCACCCCGACCGCGACCGCGGGGGAGATCGTGCCCGCGCGCCGGGTGCTGCTGAAGCTCTCCGGCGAGACCTTCGGCGGCGGCAGCGTCGGCCTCGCGACCGACGTCGTGCGCCGTATCGCCCAGGAGATCGGCGAGGCCGTGCGCCAGGGCGTGCAGGTCGCGATCGTCTCCGGCGGCGGGAACTTCTTCCGTGGGGCCGAGCTCTCGCGCGCCGGCCTGGACCGGGCCCGTGCGGACTACATGGGCATGCTCGGCACGGTGATGAACTGCCTGGCGCTCCAGGACTTCCTCGAGCAGGACGGCGTGACCACGCGCGTGCAGACCGCGATCACGATGGGCCAGGTCGCGGAGCCGTACATCCCGCTGCGGGCGATCCGCCACCTCGAGAAGGGTCGCGTGGTCATCTTCGGCGCCGGCGCCGGCATGCCGTACTTCTCCACGGACACGGTCTCGGTGCAGCGCGCGCTGGAGACGCACTGCGACGAGGTGCTCATGGGCAAGAACGGCGTGGACGCGGTGTACTCCGCCGACCCGCGCACCGACCCCGACGCCGAGCGGCTCGAGCACCTGACGTACACCGACGCCCTGGTGCGCGGCCTCAACGTGATGGACGCCACCGCGCTCTCCCTGTGCCGGGACAACGACGTGCGGATGCGCGTCTTCGGCCTGGAGGAGCCGGGTAACGTGACCCGCGCCCTGCTGGGCGACAAGATCGGCACGCTGGTCACCACGCACTGATCCGCGCCGGGACCGCGACGCAGGACACGACCGACGAGCACGACGAGCACGACGACGAGAATGGAGCACCGGTGATCGACGACACCCTCCTCGAGGCCGAGGAGAAGATGGACAGGGCGATCGAGGTCGCCAAGGAAGAGTTCTCGGGGATCCGCACGGGCCGCGCCAACTCGGGCATGTTCTCGAAGATCACCGTGGACTACTACGGCGCGCCGACGCCGCTGCAGCAGCTCGCGTCGTTCAACATCCCCGACGCGCGCACGGTGCTCATCTCCCCGTTCGACAAGGGGTCGATGACCACGATCGAGAAGGCGCTGCGCGAGTCCGACCTGGGCGTCAACCCGTCCAACGACGGCAACTCGATCCGCATCGTCATGCCCGCCCTCACCGAGGAGCGGCGCCGGGACTACGTGAAGATGGCCAAGACGAAGGCGGAGGACGCCCGTATCTCCGTGCGCAACGTGCGTCGGAAGGCCAAGGAGGAGCTCGACCGCATCGTCAAGGACGGCGAGGCCGGCGAGGACGAGGTGGCCCGCGCCGAGAAGGAGCTGGAGTCGCTGACGAAGAAGCACGTCGAGGCGGTCGACCAGCTGCTCGCCGGCAAGGAGACCGAGCTGCTCGAGGTCTGATGGTGGCCCATCCCCTCGAGCCGGGCGAGGACGCGACCCCGCTGGACCCGGCCACCGGCGGGGCGACCGACCCGACGTCGTCGCGCGCCGGCCGCAACCTGCCCGCGGCGATCGCCGTCGGCGTGCTGCTGCTGGTCGCGGTGGCGGCGTCCCTGTGGTTCCGGCCAGAGCCGTTCGTGGCCGTGGCGGCCGTCGCCGTGGGCGCCGCGCTGTGGGAGCTGCGCCAGGCCTTCGCGCGGCGTGACATCCATCTGCCGATGCTTCCGCTCCTGGTGGGCGGGGTGGGCATGGTGGTCTCGGCGTACACGTCGGGGCCGGAGGCGCTGCTGGTCGCGTACGTCCTGACGGTGGGCGCCGTGGTCGTCTGGCGGGTGCTCGACGGTCCGGGCCCGCAGGCCCTGCGCGACTCGGCCGCCGCCGTCTTCGCGGCGACGTACGTGCCCTTCCTGGCGGGCTTCGTCCTCCTGCTGCTCGCCCAGCCCGACGGCGAGCTGCGCGTCGCGCTGTTCATCCTGCTGGCCGTCGCGAACGACACCGGTGGGTACATCGCCGGCGTGACGATGGGACGCCACCCGCTGGCGCCCACCGTGAGCCCGAAGAAGACCTGGGAGGGGCTGGCGGGCTCGGTCGTGCTCGCCACCGCGGTCGGTGTGGCGGGCGCGGTGCTCGCCCTCGGCGCCAGCCCGCTGCTGGGCATCGTGCTGGGCGTCCTCACCGCGATCACGGCCACGGTGGGCGACCTCGCCGAGTCGCTCATCAAGCGCGACCTAGAATTGAAGGACATGGGTTCGCTGCTCCCGGGTCACGGGGGCGTGCTGGACCGCCTCGACTCGCTGGTCGTCACCGCCCCGTTCGTGTACCTCGTGCTCACCATGGCGCCGTCGACGGCCCTGTAAGGAACTGTCATGCCCCCCACCTCCGCCCGTCCCGCGACGTCCGGCACCGACCTCGGGATCCCTGCGGTCCGGCCCGGCGACGAGACCGCACCCATGCCGCTGCAGATGGCGCCGCGCCGGCGGGGCAAGCCGCCGAAGCACTTCGCCGACCTGACGCCCGCCGAGCGGGTCGCGTCGATGGAGGCGATGGGGGAGAAGCCGTTCCGGGCCAAGCAGCTCGCGACGCACTACTTCCAGCACTACACCTCCGACCCGGAGCAGATGACCGACCTGCCCGCGAAGACGCGCGAGGCGATGGCGTCGACCATGTTCCCGCAGCTCATCCGTCCCACGCGAAGGCTGGAGGCGGACGGCGGCACCACGGTCAAGACCCTGTGGCACCTGTTCGACGACGCCAAGGTCGAGTCGGTGCTCATGCGCTACCCGAGCCGGACCACGCTGTGCGTGTCGTCCCAGGCCGGCTGCGGCATGGCCTGCCCCTTCTGCGCGACCGGCCAGCTGGGTCTGACGCGCAACCTCTCGACGGCGGAGATCCTCGAGCAGGTGCGGGCCGCGAACCGCTCGCTCGCGGAGGGCGAGATCCCCGGCGGCCCGACGCGCCTGAACAACCTCGTGTTCATGGGCATGGGCGAGCCGCTCGCGAACCCGAAGGCGGTCTTCGAGACGGTGCGCGCGCTCGTCGCGCCCCAGCCCGAGGGCTTCGGCATGTCGGCCCGCAACATCACGGTCTCCACCGTGGGCCTGGTGCCCGCGATCGAGAAGCTCACCAAGCTCGAGATCCCGGTGACCCTGGCCCTCAGCCTGCACGCGCCCGACGACGACCTGCGCAGCGAGCTGGTGCCGATCAACACGCGCTGGAGCGTGGACGAGGCGCTGGACGCCGCGCGGCGCTACTTCGAGGTCACGGGCCGGCGCGTGTCGATCGAGTACGCCCTCATCAAGGACATGAACGACCACGGGTGGCGCGCCGACCTGCTGGGGGAGAAGCTCAACGCTCGCGGGCGCGGCTGGGTGCACGTGAACCCCATCCCGCTCAACCCCACGCCCGGGTCGATCTGGACCGCGAGCGACCGTGCTGTCGAGGACGAGTTTGTGGCACGCTTGCGCGGTCACGGCATCCCCACCACGATCCGTGACACCCGTGGGAGCGACATCGACGGCGCCTGCGGGCAGCTGGCTGCCGAGGAGGACGAGTGAGCACGCTGTTCAGCACGGTGTCCGCGATGCGCACCGGGTACGACCGGGACGAGGTCGAGGAGTTCTTCGACCACGCCCGGCAGGCCTACGAGGGGCGCACGGCGGAGCCCCTGTCGCACGCCGACATCCAGGTGTCGACGTTCGACCTGGTGCGCGGCGGTTACGACACGCACGAGGTCGACGCGGCGCTGGACCGGCTGGAGGCCGCGTTCATCGCACGCCAGCGCGCGGAGTACGTGGCCGCGCACGGGCAGGAGGCCTGGATGGCTGCCCTCGCCGACCGCGCGCGCACGATGTACGGCCGCCTCGGCCGGCCCGACGGCCAGAAGTTCGCGCCCCCGGAGCGCGGCGCGCACGGCTACGACACGGACGACGTGGACGCGCTGTGCGACCGGCTGGTCGCCTACTTCGACCGGCAGGAGCCGCTGACCTCCGGCGAGATCCGTTCGGCCACGTTCAGCCGGGCCAAGGGCTCGGAGGCTTACGCCGAGGGGCCCGTGGACCGGTTCTTCGCCCGCGCGATCGAGGTGCTGCTCGGGGTCGAGTGACCCACCGTCTCGGACAGCATTGCGGCGTGCTCCGTGCGCACGAGGAAGTCGCGGATCGTGTCGCGGCTGCGGGTGAGGCAGGCGATCCGGTCCTCGATCCCGCCCAGCTCGGAGGCGAGCATGTCCGCGACGGTGCGGGTGCAGGTCGGGCGGTCCTGCGCGGCCGTCTCCTCCATGTCGAGCAGCACCTTGATGAGCCGGGTGGGGATGCCGGCTCGCACCATGCCGGCCACCCGGGCCACCCGCTCGACGTCGGCGTCGGTGTACGTCCGGTAGCCGTTCGCCGCGCGCTCCGCCGTCAGCAGGCCCTGCTGCTCGTAGTACCGGACCAGACGCGTCGCCACGCCCGTGCGCCGAGCGACCTCGCCGATCTTCATGGGTTCCCCCTCCTGGTGACGCCGGTCACCCTTGACCTTGACATTGGTGTCAAACTCTAGCGTCGTCGGCATGACCACCTCACGCTCGACAAGGCGACCTGCGACCGACCTCCCCTGGCCGTCCCTCCTGGTGCTCGGCAGCGCCACGTTCACGATGGTGACGGCCGAGATGCTGCCCACCGCCCTGCTGCCGCAGATGAGCGCCGGGCTCGGGGTGGACGAGGCGCGCACCGGGCTGCTCGTCTCCGTGTGGGCGGCCACCGTGGTGGTCGCGAGCTTTCCCCTGGTGCGCCTCGTGGCAGGCCGGGACCGCAGGTCGGTGATCGCGGTCGCGCTCGCCGTCCTGGCCGCCTCGTCGGCCGCGACGGCGCTCGCGCCGGCCTACGGCGTGGCGGTGGGCGCCCGGCTGGGCGGGGCCGCGGCCGTGGGGCTGCTGTGGGCGACCGCCAACGCGCACGTCGCCGACCTGGTGCCCGACCGCCTGCTAGGCCGCTCCGTCGCGGTCGTGCTCGGCGGCGCCACGCTCGGTATGGTGCTCGGCACCCCGCTCGCGAGCCTCGTGACACGTGCCGTCGGCTGGCGGGCGGCGTTCGCCGGCCTCGCCGTCCTGACGCTCGTCGTCGCCGTCCTCGTGCGAGCCGTCGTCGCGCGGGCATCGGGTGTCCGGCCCCCGGACGCGAGCTCCGCCGCCGGTGCCTCCGCGGCGCAGGGGCCGGCGGCGGGTCCGGGCCCGATGATCGCGGTCACGGCGATCGTCGGCGTCCTCCTGGTGGGGCACTACGGCGCGTACACGTACGTCGTGCGGATCGTCGAGGCTCCCGCGGCGGCGCTGCCGGGCGGGGTGAGCGCGCTGCTCCTGGCGTTCGGGCTCGCCTCCGCGCTCGGGGTGGTCCTGGCGGGTCGGTTCGGCGCCCGGACCGCGCCCGCGCTCGTGGTGAGCACGGCGGGCACGGCGCTGGCACTGCTCGGGCTCGTGGTGGTGGACGTGCACCCCGCTCTCGGCGTGGTGGTCGTGGTGCTGTGGGGCGTGGCCTCGGGTGCGCTGCCGCCCCTGGCGCAGACGTTGATCCTCCGGCTCGGCGGGCCCGGGCGCCGGGCGACGGCGGGCGCACTGATCCCCGTCGTCTTCAACGGCGGGATCGCGGTCGGTGCGGCGCTCGCCTCCGTGGTCGTGGCGACCGGCGGCGTCGGGTCCCTCCCGATCCCCGCCGCCGTCGTGGTCGGGGCGACGGCGGTGGCGCTCGCCGCCGGCGCGGGCACCTGGTCGCGCACGGGGGTCGAGGAGCGCGCCGGGCGCGCCCCGGTGGGCACGGCGGCCGGCGGTGCCTGAGCCGGGCCGGCGTCAGCAGTGCGGCGCGACCGGACGACCCGTGCCGGTGTTCAGATAGGCGTCGGACACCCAGTTGCTGCGGCCGATGCGGTACCAGAGGTTCGTCGTGCCGCGGCTGCCGGACACCCACTGCCCCCGTGAGTAGCACAGGAGAGGCACACGCGCCGTGTTGGCCGCGAGCCCGGTGCGCGCCCGCGCGCTGCTCGGCCCGGACCGGACGTTCATGGTGCGCCCGTCGGTGACGACGATGCCCGTGCGGGCCGAGCCCTGCCACAGGTAGGTCACGTCGATCCAGGCGTTCCGGGGCAGCCCCAGGCCGTCGCGGTAGGTGCCGTCCGCGAGGTCGATGCCCGCCGGGTTGGTGACCTTGCGGCCGTAGAGGTCCCGGCCGCCGTTGTACCCCAGGCGGTACGCCGCGGACGCCTGCGGCGTGCCCTTCGGCAGGCTGCGGGCGGCGTGCCGGGTGGCGCTCCAGTAGTCGTCGACACTGTTCCACGGGCCGACGTCCCACACCGGCGCGTACTCGCACCGCGTGCTGCCCGCCCGGCACACCCGGACGCTGTAGGCACCCGAGCCCTTCGGGGAGAGCGCGCGCCGCGAGGGGAGGGCGACGAAGTGGTCGTTCTTGCGGATCTTGTGACCGTTGGCGGTGTGCTTGCCGACCAGCCCCTCACGGGTCGCGTAGATGCGGTGGGTCTCCCCGTCGCCGTCGGCGGAGGCCGGGGCCGCGACCCCGACGACGGCGACGGTGACGAGTGCGACGAGCCCGGCGAGAGCCCGTACGGGCGGCTTGCCGACTATCACGCGATGAGGACGCATGTAGGCGAACGTAACCGCGCTCACATCCCGGCGCGACCGGGCGAAAGTGCTGGTCGACGCGAAGTCAAGCACCCGAGCGGGTGAAGTCTTGCGTCTCGGGCGGCGCATCGCCCCTCCGTGCGGTCCCACCGGGGAGCGACCCGCACCTGGGATGATGGGCGACATGTCCGCAGCCTCCGCGCCCCGTACCGTCACCCTCCTCGGATCCACCGGATCGATCGGGACGCAGGCGATCGACGTCGTGCTGGCGCATCCCGACAGGTTCCGGGTGGAGGCGCTCAGCGCAGGCGGGACGGACGTCGCGCTGCTGGCCGACCAGGTCGCCACCGTCGGTGCGCGCGCCGTCGCGGTCGCCGACGCCGGCCGCGCCGACGACCTGCGTGCGGCGCTGGGCGCGCGCCTCGGCGCGTCGGCGGGCGGCGTCGAGGTGCTCGCCGGACCGGACGCGGCGACCGAGCTCGCGGGGCGGGGCGCCGACGTCGTCCTCAACGGCATCACGGGCTCCGTCGGCCTGCGCCCCACCCTCGCGGCGCTCGCGGGGGGTTCCTCGCTCGCGCTGGCGAACAAGGAGTCGCTCGTCGTGGGCGGCTCCCTGGTCAAGGCCGCCGCCGCGCCGGGACAGATCGTGCCGGTCGACTCCGAGCACTCCGCGATCGCGCAGGCGCTGCGCGGCGGGGCCCGCGACGAGGTGCGGCGCCTGGTGCTCACGGCGTCCGGCGGGCCGTTCCGCGGCCGCAGCCGCGACGACATCAAGAAGGTGACGGCCGCGGAGGCCCTCGACCACCCCACGTGGTCGATGGGACCCGTCGTGACCGTGAACTCCGCGTCGCTCATGAACAAGGGGCTCGAGCTCATCGAGGCGCACCTGCTGTTCGACGTGCCGGTGGACGACATCACGGTGGTCGTTCACCCGCAGTCGGTGGTGCACTCGATGGTCGAGTTCCACGACGGGTCCACGATCGCGCAGGCGTCGCCGCCGGACATGCGCCTGCCGATCGCCCTCGGGCTGTCGTGGCCGGACCGCCTCGACGTCGTCTCGCCGCCCTGCGACTGGACGCGTGCGGCCTCGTGGACGTTCGAGCCGCTCGACGAGCAGACGTTCCCCGCCGTCGGGCTGGCCCGGGCAGCCGCTGCCGCCTCGGCCACCCACCCCGCGGTCTACAACGCCGCGAACGAGCAGGGCGTCGCGGCCTTCCTCGCCGGCCGGATCGGCTTCCTCGACATCGTCGAGACGGTGGAGCGCGTGCTGGGCGAGCACGACGGCGTCGCTGCCGCCGACGTCACGCTCGACGCCGTCGAGGACACCGAACGCTGGGCGCGGTCGCGTGCCGACGAGATCCTCGCGCGGTCCTGACGAGCGCCGCGCGCGAGCAGCGCCGGCCCTGGTGTCGACCTGATGGCGACCTGTGCCGGGCCCGCGCAGCGGTGACCTAGGCTCGTGACCGTGGACCAGATTCTTGCCTGGGTGATCGGCATCGCCGTGATGGTCGTGGGCCTCGCCGTCTCCATCGGCCTGCACGAGGTGGGCCACATGGTGCCCGCCAAGAAGTTCGGCGTGCGGGTGAGCCAGTACATGGTGGGCTTCGGGCCCACGCTCTGGTCGCGCACCAAGGGCGAGACCGAGTACGGCGTCAAGGCGATCCCCCTGGGCGGCTACGTGCGGATGGTCGGCATGATGCCGCCGGCGCCGGACGGCGCCCGCCGTGGCGGCGGCTTCTTCGGGCAGGTCATCGCCGACGCGCGCGACGCGTCCGTGAGCGAGATCCGCCCCGGGGAGGAGCACCGCGCCTTCTACCGGCTGTCCACGCCGAAGAAGCTCGTCGTGATGCTCGGCGGCCCGGTGATGAACCTCCTCATCGCCGTGGTGCTGACGTTCGTCGTCCTCGTGGGGATCGGCGCCCAGACCATCACCACGACGGTCGGTGCGGTGAGCGAGTGCACGCCGACGTCGACGACGGCCGACGGCGCGCCCGTGTGCGGCGAGGGCGCCACGCCGTCGCCCGCTGCCACCGCGGGCCTGCAGGCCGGCGACGAGATCGTCGAGTGGGACGGCACCGCGGTCACGTCGTGGGACCAGCTCTCCGGGATGATCGCCGACTCCCCGGACCAGGAGGTCCCGGTCGTCGTGGAGCGCGACGGCGCGCGCGTGCCGCTGACCGTCACGACGGCCGACCGGCAGGTGCCGGTCGTGGACGCGGACGGTGTCGCGAAGGTCGGCGCGGACGGGCAGCCGGTGACCGAGACCGCGGGCTTCCTGGGGGTGACGCCGACGCAGGAGTACGAGCCGCTGCCGCTGTCGTCCGTGCCCGAGGCGGTCTGGCAGCAGGTCTCGGGGACGGCTGCGCTGATCGTCACGCTGCCGGCGCGCGTCGGGGACGCGGCGGTGCAGGCGTTCACCGACGAGCCGCGCTCGCAGGACTCGGTGATGTCCGTCGTGGGCGTCGGCCGGATGGCGGTGGACGTCGTGGCGGCTGAAGCTCCGCTGCAGACCACTCTGCAGTACCTGCTGAGCCTTCTCGCCGCGCTCAACGTCGCCCTGTTCGTGTTCAACCTCATCCCGCTGCTGCCGCTGGACGGCGGGCACGTGGTCAACGCGCTGTACGAGGGCGCGAAGCGGACCGTGGCACGGCTGCGGGGCCTGCCACGCCCCGGCCCGGCGGACGTCGCACGCATGATGCCGGTGGCCTACGTGATGTTCGTGGTCCTGGTCGGGACGGGCGCCGTCCTCATCGTCGCCGACGTCGTCGACCCGGTGCGCCTGGGCTGAGCTCCCTCGGCTGAGGACGCCCGGTGAGCACGCCGGGTCAGGACGCCTTCCCGGGCGGCGCGGTCGGCTTGGTGGTCGGCCCGCCCCTCGAGGCCTGAGGATCCGTCGGACGGTTCGACGGGGTGGGTTGCGAAGCCTGGGTGGGGGTCGTCCCGTTCCCGGGAAGGTCAGTCGTGGTCGGCGTCGGCGTGCCTGCGGGCTCGTCCGACGGCGTCGGGGTGGGCCGGGTCGTGGGCTCGGTCGTCGGCCCAGTCGTGGGTTCGGTGTCGTCCGCCGGCTCGACGTCCGGGGCAGGGGCGTCGTCGGTCGCGTCCGGGTGGACCTCGTCCGTGCCGGCGTCGTCCGTCGTGCTCGCCGGGTCGGCGGCCTCGTCGTCGGCGGCAGCGGGGTCCTTCGGCCCCGCCAGGTCCGTGTCGGGCAAGATCTCGTCGGTGGACACCCGAGCCGCCCGGAGGGCGGACGGGACGGACGGGCGATCGGGGAGCTCCGAGGGCCACACCGTGACCGCGATGACGGCGGCCATCGCGACGCCCACGGCGACCGTCCCGCCCCACCAGGCGGTCTCCCACGACGTGAGACCGCGGCGCCGGCGGCGGGCCAGCTCCTCGGGCAGGTGGCTGCGGAGGGCGGCGATGCTGTTGTACGGCGCCAGGAGGAAGCCCACCCCCTGCAGGCAGAGCAGGGCGCCCACCGCACCCGCGGAGACCGTGCCCTGCGCGACCGCCACGGCACCGACCGCGAGGGCGACCACTCCGACGACGAGCTCGGTGAGGTTCGCGCGCAGCGCGAAGGCGACGCTCAGGGTGCCCCGCTGCTTGGGGGTGCGCAGGAAGACGCCCTCCCGGGCGAACAGCCCGCGCACGGACGCGGACGCCACCACCCAGCCGAGCGCGACCCACAGCCCGAACGCCCCGAGCGCGTCCCGCCACCGGGCGCCGGAGCTGCGACGCGTGAGCACGACGGCGCGGCTCAGTCCGAGCGCCACCAGCACCACGGTGCACAGGACGAGCACGTCGGACAGGCGCCGCACCACCGTGCCCGCCCCCAGGACGGCGTCGGCCGCCCCGAGGAGCAGGAAGCCGGTGAAGACCACCGAGGCCACGTCGCCGAACCACTGGAGCCCGCCGACCAGGTAGGCCCACCGCTGGGCCAGGGTGAGCCGGTTGGCCGGCGTCGCGCGCCCGGGCAGCAGGGAGCGCCAGTGCATGCGCAGGATCTGGATGCCACCGAAGCACCACCGGAAGCGCTGGCGCTTGAGCGCCTCGAAGGTCAGCGGCATCACCCCGCGCCCGTAGGAGCGGTCCACGTGCATGCCGCGCCCGCCGGCGCGCAGCAGCCGGAGCGAGAGCTCGGCGTCCTCGGTGATGCACCATTCGTCCCAGCCGCCCTGGCCCTCGAGCGCGTCCCTCCGGATGAGCCCCATGGTGCCGCCGAAGATCGCGCCGTTGCGCTCGTTGCGGCTGGCCTGCGACACGTCGAAGAAGTAGGAGTACGAGTAGTACAGGCGGCGGAAGTACGCGGAGACGTCCCAGTCCCGGTAGTCCTGCGGGGTCTGCAGGAAGCTCAGCTCCGGGTCGGCGAACATCGGGGCGCAGTCCGCGAGGAAGTCCGGCTCGACGAGGTAGTCGGCGTCGATGATGCCGATGATCTCCGCGCGCGGGTCGGTGTGCCGCAGCGCGAGGTTGAGCGCGCCGCTCTTGAACCCCTCGAGGTTCTCGACGTGCAGGAACGTGAGGCGCTCGTGCGCCGCACAGAACGCCTCGACGGGGCGCCAGAGGGCCTCGTCGGTCGTGTTGTTGTCGATCACGAGGATCTCGTAGGCGTCGTACCGCTGCTGCAGCAGCTGCCGCAAGGTGGCCACCACCATGTCCGGCGGCTCGTCGTGCGTCGGCACGTGCAGGCTCACGAACGGCCGGGCGGTCCCCGGCGCCAGGTGCCGCGGGTCCGCCGACGCCGGCCACTGCCTGCGGGTGAGGACGTCGACGAACTCCCACAGGTGGCCGAGGCCGATGAGCGCCACGAAGGCCTCGACGAGCCACAGCAGGCCGCTCCCGACCGTGGCGACCGGGGAGAGGCCGGCCGTGAGGGTCCAGACGCCGGTGTACGTGAGGAACGACACGGAGGCCAGCACGCTGAGCGCCCAGGCGGTCAGGCCGCGCACGGCCCACGACCGGCCGGCAGGCCACCACCCGAGCACCGACCCGCCCACGACGGCGGCGGCGACGGCGGCGCGCGCGGGCGGCGCCCCGAGGAGGAGCGCCAGGGCACCGCCGGCGAGCGCGAGCCCGACGGCGACCGCGACGACCGTGGCGGCCGGTCGAGGCTCGGCGTGGCGGCGACGGCGCCGTCGACCGGTCACGAGGACCAGGCCGGTGGCGGGCAGGAGGAGGGCGACGGTGACCACCAGGATCAGGCCGGACAGCGAGAGCACCGGCACAGGGTAGGGGATCGCGTCCCGGGTCACGGCAGCGTCCGCGACCGGCCCGGGCTCGTCCAGTAGTGTCCTGAGCGGCACCGTGCCGCCCGGCGCGTCGTGCCCGGAGCGAGGACGGGGACCGATGACACGGCACAGCCGCCACACGCGCATCCTGGAGCTCGCCGCCCAGCGGGGCGAGGTCACCGTGGAGGAGCTCGTCACCGAGCTCGACGCGTCGCCCGCGACCGTCCGGCGCGACCTCGTCGAGCTGGCCAGCCAGCAGCTCGTCACCCGCACGCGGGGCGGGGCACGCACCACGGCCGTCGCCTACGACCTCCCGCTGCGCTACAAGACCGCGCGGCGGGCCGACGAGAAGCACCGGATCGCGGCGCACGCCGTGTCCCTGCTGCAGCCGGGTGACGTCGTGGGGCTCAACGGTGGCACGACCACCACGATGGTCGCGGAGGGCATCGCCACCGACCCCGACCTGCAGGGGCTGCGGGACGGCGAGCGTCTGACCGTGGTGACGAACGCGGTGAACATCGCGCACGACCTCACGGTGCGCTCGCACGTGCGGATCATCGTGACCGGCGGCACCGCGCGCACCCGCTCCTACGAGCTCGTCGGCCCGCTCGCCGTGCACACGCTCACCCAGGTGACGATCGACGTGGCGTTCCTCGGGGTGGACGCGCTCGACGCGGAGCACGGGGGGATGGCGTTCCACGAGGGAGAGGCGGAGATCAGCCGTCTGATGGGCCGGGCGGCGCGCCGCACGGTCGTCGTCGCCGACTCGACGAAGCTCGGTGAGCGCGCGCTGGCGCCGTTCGTCGACCCGGGGTCCATCGGCCTCGTCGTCACGACCACGGAGGCGGACCCGGGGCGCGTGGCCGAGCTGCGGGACGTGGGCATCGAGGTGGCCGTCGTCTGACCGCGCCGGGTGTGCCCGGGCGGCCCGTCAGGCCGGTGCGCCGCCGAAGAGGCGCAGCAGGCGAGCCACCTCGTCGGCCACGGCGTCCCGGGCCGGGCCGACGTACTTGCGCGGGTCGACCAGGCGCGGGTCCGCGTCCAGGCGGTCGCGCACCGCGCGCGTGAACACCCCGTTGAGGTGCGTGGACACGTTGATCTTCGTCATGCCGGCGCGCACGGCGCGCACCAGCTCGTCGTCGGGCACCCCCGAGGACCCGTGCAGGACGAGGGGGACGTCCACGGCCTGGCGCAGGCGGGCGACCCGGTCGAGGTCGAGGGCGGCGGTGCGGTCGGTCATCGCGTGCGACGACCCGACGGCGACCGCGAGCGCGTCCACCCGGGTCGCGGCCACGAACGCCGCCGCCTCGTCCGGGTCCGTCCGCACGCCGGGGGCGTGCACGCCGTCCTTGCCGCCGACCTCCCCGAGCTCGGCCTCGACGACCACGCCGGCCGCGTGCGCGGCCTGCACCACCTCGGCGGTCGAGGCCACGTTGTCGTCGTAGGCGAGCGCCGAACCGTCGTACATCACCGACGTGAACCCGAGGTCGATCGCCTCGGCCACCAGCGCGCGGTCGTCCGCATGGTCGAGGTGCACGGCCACGGGCGCGGCCGAGGCGCGGGCCAGGGCGAGGCACGCCGCGCCGACCGGGGCGAGCGACCCGTGGTACCTGACCGCGTTCTGGCTGACCTGCAGCACGACGCCCGTGCCGACGCGCTCCGCGGCGGCGACGAACGCCTCCGCGTGCTCGAGCTGGACGACGTTGAACGCGCCGACGCCCCGGGCGGCGGCGCGGGCGGGGGCGAGGAGCACGTCGGTGGTGACGAGGGGCACGAGGGTCTCGATTCTGCGGGTGGACGGAGGGGGACGGGGCGGGCGGGGACCGGGTGGGTCCCGGCACGCTGCGGGTGGGACGTGTCAGGTCAGCACGACACGCGTGCGGAGCGCCGCCACGTCGGCGGGGTCGACGTCGCCCGCGACGGGGCGCAGCACCGCGGCCGCGGACGCGGCGACGGCGAGGGCGAGCAGGTCCGGGCCGAGTCCGGCCGGGCCGTCCTGAGGGTGGTGCCGAGGACCGTCCTGAGGGCGGTGCTGAGGGCCGTCCTCAGGGCGGTGCTGAGTGCCGCGCTCAGGGCCGCTCTCAGGGCCCTGCTCGGCGAGACCCACGGCGAGGGCTGCGGCCGCGGCGTCGCCGGCCCCTGTGGGGTTGCCAGCCAGGGGCGGACCGGACAGCCGGGCACGGGCGACCACGCGGGGGCCGCCGGCGCCGGGCGTGTACGCCGTCATCCCGGCGGCGCCGTCGGTCACCACGACGTCGCCGGCACCGAGCCGCTGCAGCGCGGCCACGGCGTCGGCGGGGTCGGAGAGGCCGGTCGCGTCGGCGAGCTCGGCGCGGTTCGGCTTGAGCAGGTGGGCCCCGGCCTGCGCGGCCCAGCGCAGCGCGGGACCGGACGTGTCGACCACCACGAGAGCGCCGGTGCCGCACGCCGCGCCGAGCAGGTCCGCGAACCGGTCCTGCGTCGTGCCCGGGGGCAGGGAGCCGGAGACCGTGACGACGTCGCCGGGCGCGGCGGCGCGGGCCACGGCGTCGACGAGCGCCGACCACTCCGCGCCGGACGGCGCAGCACCGGGCTCGTTGAGGACCGTGGGGTGGGCGCCGTCGGCCGGCACGACCGTGACGCTCTGCCGGGTGGGCCCGGTGACGGGCACGAGCAGGGCGTCCTGGCCCGCGGCCTCCAGGTCGTCCCGGAACGCGGCGCCGAGCGGGCCGCCCGCCGTGGTCACGACGAGGGAGGGACGGCCGAGGGTGCGCGCGACGCGTGCGACGTTCACGCCCTTGCCCCCCGCGCGCCCCGTGGCCGTCCGCACCCGCAGGGACTCGCCCGGCTCCAGCCGGTCGACGCCGTAGGTCACGTCCCAGGCGGGGTTCGGGGTGACGGCGACGACGCGGGTCACGGGCGCCCCTGCGGCACGGCGTCCCAGGCGAGCAGCTCCGCACCTCGGACGCCGGCGTCGGCGCCGAGCAGCGCGGGTACCACCCGGGGGACCGGGTGGTACGTGAGGTGGCGGGCCACCGCGGCGCGCAAGGGGTCGAAGAGGTCGTCCCCGGCGCGGACGATCCCGCCGCCGACGACGACGAGCGGGAGCGCCAGCACGCGGACGAGGTCGGCGACGAGGCCACCGAGGCGCTCCACGCCGTGGTCCCAGACCTGGCGTGCGACGTCGTCGCCCGACCGCGCGCGGCGCAGCACCTCGGCCGACCCGCGGACGTCGGCCGCCGCGGCACCGGTGCGCTCGCGGTAGTGGCGCGCGATCCCCGCGGCCGAGGCGTCGGTCTCGGGGCAGCCGCGCCCGCCGCAGGGGCACGGCGCACCGCCCTGCGGCCCGCCGTGGCCGACCTCGCCCGCGTACCCGCCCCCGACGTAGGGCTCGCCGCGCAGCACGAGGGCGGCGGCGATCCCCGTGCCGACAGACAGGTACGCGTGGTCCGCCGCGCCGCGCGCGGCGCCGTACCGCCACTCGGCGAGGGCCCCGGCGCGCACGTCGTGCCCGAAGCCGACGGGCAGCCCGGTCGCCTCCGCGACGAGGTCGCGCACCGGGAGGTCGGCCCACCCGAGGTTCTCCGCCTGGACCACGAGGCCGCGCTCGTCGTCCACGGCACCCGGGACGGCCAGCCCGACCGCCACGACCTCGCCCCCGGCGGGTGCGACGGCGCGCAGGTCGGCGACCACGTCGAGGACGGAGCGGACCGCCGCGTCGGGTCCGCCGTCCGCGCGCGTGGGGACGGTGCGCCGCTCGAGCACCCCGTCCCGGCTCGCGAGCACCGCCTTGACGTCGGTCCCGCCGACGTCGAGCGCGACGACGAGCGAGCCCGGGTCCGGGCTCGCGGGTGCGCCGGTCATGAGGCCGCGGGGTCCAGGACGACCGAGCGGGTGAGGTTGCGCGGGGCGTCGGGGTCGAGCCCCTGGTGCTCGGCGTTCGCGACGGCGAGGCGCTGCAGGCGCACGAGGGCGACCTGCGGGTCCTCGTCCAGGCGGACGGCGAGCGCGCCGGTGCGCGCGACGTCGTCGGCGAGGCCGGGCACGTCCTCGCCGAGCAGGAAGACGACGCTGGTCTCGTCGGCGACCGAGATCGGCCCGTGCCGGTAGTCCATCGCGGGGTACGACTCGGCCCAGGCGAGCGACGCCTCCCGCATCTTGAGGGCGGCCTCGTTCGCGACGCCGACGGCCGGGCCGCGGCCGAGGAAGACGTACTGGCGGCGCCCGACCCACTCGGCCGGCAGCGGCTCCGCCACGGCAGGCTCGGCCGCGTCGGCCAGTGCCTCGAGGTCGTCGCCGAGCCCGGCGCGCAGCAGGCCGAGGGCGGACGTGGCGAAGCGGGTCTGCACGACCGACGTCTCGTCCGCGAAGTCCAGGACGACGGTGCGGTCGGCCTCCGTGACGGCGGGGGACGCCGGGTCGCCCACGATCGCGAGCGTGGGCTGCGTGCCGCGCACGCGGCCGAGCAGCTCGCGGATCTCCGTCGTGGTGCCCGAGCGGGTGACCGCGACGACCAGGTCGTAGCGGCGCCCGTACGGGAACTCGCTGCCGGCGAACGCGTCGGTCTCCCCGAGGCCGAGCTCTTCGCGTCGAGCGGCATAGGCCTGGGCGACGAACCACGAGGTGCCGCACCCGACGACGGCGACGCGGGCCCCGGCGGCGGGGAGCAGGTCGGCGTGCTCGCGGGCGACGGCCGCCGTGCGCCGCCACGTGTCCGGCTGGCTGGCGATCTCGGCGGTGACGTGGAATCCGGTCATGTCCTTGGCCCTCCTGGCGTTTGCGTGAACGTGATCAAGTCTGCCATGAAACGAGCACTAATGGTCGCACTCGGCAGGTTCTTAGCCGCCCCCGTCGGCGATCCGGCGCACCGGGTCGGATGTCCGCGGTGCGCAGCGGATGCGGCGATCTGGTGCGCGTCCGGTCACCGGGTGCGGTACCCGCGCCCGGACGCGCGATACTGGCACCGTGACTGCAGTGAACCTCGGCATGCCGACCCCGCCCGCTCCCACGCTGGCCCCCCGGCGCAAGTCCCGCAAGATCCAGGTGGGCAAGGTAGCCGTCGGCGGGGACGCGCCGATCAGCATCCAGTCCATGACGACCACCCCGACCACGGACATCAACGCGACGCTGCAGCAGATCGCCGAGCTCACCGCCGCCGGCTGCGACATCGTGCGCGTCGCCGTCCCGACCTCCGACGACGCCGACGCGCTGCCCGCCATCGCGAAGAAGTCGCAGATCCCCGTCATCGCCGACATCCACTTCCAGCCCAAGTACGTGTTCGCCGCGATCGACGCGGGCTGCGCCGCGGTGCGGGTGAACCCGGGCAACATCCGCCGGTTCGACGACCAGGTCAAGGAGATCGCGCGCGCAGCCTCCGACGCCGGCGTGTCGCTGCGGATCGGCGTCAACGCCGGGTCGCTCGACAAGCGGCTGCTGGAGAAGTACGGCAAGCCCACCGCCGAGGCCCTGGTGGAGTCGGCCGTGTGGGAGGCGTCGCTCTTCGAGGAGCACGACTTCCACGACTTCAAGATCTCCGTGAAGCACAACGACCCGGTCGTCATGGTGCGGGCCTACCAGCTCCTCGCGCAGCGCGGCGACTGGCCGCTGCACCTCGGCGTCACCGAGGCCGGCCCGGCGTTCCAGGGCACGATCAAGTCGGCCACCGCGTTCGGCGCCCTGCTGAGCCAGGGCATCGGCGACACGATCCGCGTGTCGCTGTCGGCGCCGCCGGTCGAGGAGGTCAAGGTCGGCACGCAGATCCTGCAGGCGCTCAACCTGCGCCCGCGCAAGCTCGAGATCGTCTCGTGCCCGTCGTGCGGCCGCGCGCAGGTGGACGTCTACACGCTCGCCGAGAAGGTCACGGCCGGCCTCGAGGGCATGACGGTCCCGCTGCGCGTCGCGGTCATGGGCTGCGTCGTGAACGGCCCGGGGGAGGCGCGCGAGGCCGACCTCGGTGTCGCGTCCGGCAACGGCAAGGGCCAGATCTTCGTCAAGGGCGAGGTCATCAAGACCGTGCCGGAGGCGATGATCGTCGAGACGCTCATCGAGGAGGCGATGCGCATCGCGGAGTCGATGCCCGCCCCCGAGAACGACGCCCAGGCCGGCGCCCCCGTGGTCTCGGTCGGCTGACGGCCCCGCGGCAGGCACGATGAGGACGGGGCCCGCGGCGGCGAAGGGGGCGTGATGGGCGGCTGGCGACCGGTGGTGCGCCCGCGTGGCGAGCCTGCGCGGGGGCTCGACGCGCGCCGCCCGCGCGCCCGCCTGCTCGGCCAGCAGGACCTCGCGGAGGCCCGCGCGCTGTGTGCGCAGGACCCGGTGACCTCCGTGCTCGCGGCGTCGCGCCTGGAGGCCGCCGCCGACGTCGGCCTCGCGGCCGCCGGCGGGCAGGTCTGGGGCTTCCCCGCCGTCGGCCCGCTCGTCGCGGTCTGCTGGTCGGGCGCCAACCTCGTGCCCGTCCTGGCCCCCGGCCTGTCCGGGTCCGACGCCGACGACGCGGTGGCAGCGTTCGCGGCCCTCGCTCGCGCGCAGGGGCGCCGGTCGTCGTCCGTCGTGGGGGAGCGGACCGCCGCCCTCGCGCTCTGGGAGCTGCTCGCCCCGTTCTGGCCCCCGGCGCGCGAGGTGCGCGCCGACCAGCCGTCCCTCGCCATCGCGCGCGACCCCGACGTCGAGCCCGATCCGGCCGTGCGGCGGTCGACCCTGGCCGAGGTCGACGTGGTGCTGCCGGCGTGCGTGCGCATGTTCGCCGAGGAGGTCGGGTACGTCCCCGCCGCGTCCCCCGGCAGCGCCTACGCCCTGCGCGTGCGGTCGCTGGTCGCGGAGGGCAGGTCGTTCGTGCGGGTGGACGCGGCCGACCCCGTCGGCGTCGTGGCCTTCAAGGCCGAGCTCGGTGCCGTGGCGGGCGGCGTGGCCCAGGTCCAGGGCGTGTGGGTGGACCCCGCACGTCGGGGCGAGGGGCTGGCGGCGCCCGGCATGGCGGCGGTCGTGGTCGCGACGCGGCGCGAGGTCGCCCCCGTCGTGTCCCTGTACGTGAACGCCTTCAATGCCCCGGCGCTCGCCACGTACCGCCGCGTCGGCTTCGAGCAGGTCGGCACCTTCACGACCGTCCTCTTCTAGCCATGTCCCGGGCGCGCCGAGCGGCAAGCCTCGTCCCTGGATGCTCGTTCCTGATCGGAAGATTGTGGTTTGAGTCATCTTCGGTCTAGGGTCGGCGGCGTTCCTGCCGATGCGTGAGAGGGTGCAGCCGTGACGACGACGTTGGCGACGGAGGTCGCAGGGTGAAGGCGCTCTACAAGCCGGGTCCGGGACCCGGGCTCGAGCTCGTGGACCGGCCGGAGCCGGAGGCGGGGATCGGCGACGTGAAGATCCGCGTGCTGCGCACCGGCATCTGCGGCACGGACCTGCACATCGAGCGCTGGGACGAGTGGGCGGCCTCGACGATCACCGCGCCGCTGGTGCCCGGGCACGAGTTCGTCGGCGAGGTCGTGGAGGTCGGCGAGCTCGTGCACGACGTGGCCGTCGGCGACATCGTGTCGGGCGAGGGCCACATCGTGTGCGGCACGTGCCGCAACTGCCGCGCCGGGCGCCGGCAGATGTGCATCCGGACCCAGGGCCTCGGCCTGCACCGCGACGGCGCGTTCGCCGAGTTCGTGGTGCTGCCCGCGACCAACGTGTGGGTGCACCACGCGGGCGTCGACCTGGACGTCGCCGCCGTCTTCGACCCGCTCGGCAACGCCGTGCACACGGCCCTCGCGTTCCCGGTGATCGGGGAGGACGTCCTCGTCTCCGGCTGCGGCCCGATCGGCCTCATGGCGATCGCCGTCGCCCGGCACGCCGGCGCGCACCTCGTGGTCGGCACCGACGTGAGCCCGGCGCGGCTCGAGATGGCGCGCGCGATGGGTGCGGACGCCGCCCTGGACGTGCGCACCGCGCGCGTCGCCGACGCCCAGCGGGAGCTGGGGCTGCGCGAGGGGTTCGACGTCGGCTTCGAGATGAGCGGCGCCCCGAGCGCGCTGCCCGAGATGATCGCGAACATGAACCACGGCGGTCGCATCGCGATGCTCGGCCTCCCGTCGGGCCCGATCGCCGTCGACTGGGGCACCGTGGTGACGCACATGCTCACCCTCAAGGGCATCTACGGCCGCGAGATGTTCGAGACGTGGCAGGCGATGGACGCGATGCTGCGCACGAGCGAGACGTTGCGCACGGCGATCGCGTCCGTCGTCACCGACCGGCTCCCCGCGAGCCGGTGGCGCGAGGGCTTCGAGGCTGCGGCCTCGGCGCACGGCGGCAAGGTCGTGCTCGACTGGACGGACTGGACGGACGGGGCGCCCCTCGGGGCGGCCACGGGAGCGGAGGCGTAGATGTACGGGGCGTTCCGGGAGCACCTGGCGGGCGAGCTCGAGGAGATCGAGCGGGCGGGCCTGACGAAGCACGAGCGCGGGATCGCGGGGCCGCAGGGCGCCCGCATCCGCGCCGACGGCGCGGACCTGCTCAACTTCTGCGCCAACAACTACCTCGGCCTGGCAGACGACCCGCGCATCCTCGCGGCCGCGCGCGACGCCCTGGACACCTGGGGCTACGGCCTCGCCAGCGTGCGGTTCATCTGCGGCACGCAGGACCAGCACCGGGAGCTGGAGCAGCGGCTCGCGGGCTTCCTGGAGACGGACGACGCCATCCTGTTCTCGTCGTGCTTCGACGCTAACGGCGGCGTGTTCGAGACGCTCTTCGGCGCCGAGGACGCCATCGTGTCCGACGCGCTCAACCACGCCTCGCTCATCGACGGCATCCGGCTGTCGAAGGCGGCCCGCTTCCGCTACCGCAACCGCGACATGGCGGACCTCGAGGACCAGCTGCGCGCGGCACGCGACGGCGGCGCGCGGCACGTCGTGATCGTCACCGACGGCGTCTTCTCCATGGACGGCTACCTCGCGCCCCTGCAGGAGATCTGCGACCTGGCCGACCGGTACTCGGCGCTCGTGCTCGTCGACGACTCCCATGCGGTCGGGTTCATGGGCGACCACGGGCGCGGGACGCCCGAGCTGTGCGGTGTCGCCGACCGGGTCGACATCCTCACGGGGACGTTCGGCAAGGCCCTGGGCGGGGCCTCCGGCGGCTACGTCGCGGCGCACCAGGAGATCGTGGACCTCCTGCGGCAGCGCGCGCGGCCCTACCTGTTCTCCAACACGCTCGCGCCGATGATCGTGGCGGGCACCTCCACGGCGCTCGACCTCGTCGAGGGGTCCGCCGACCTGCGCGCGCGCCTCGGCGAGAACGCGGAGCTGTTCCGGCGGCTCATGACGGAGGCGGGCTTCGACCTCCTGCCCGGCGAGCACCCGATCGTGCCCGTGATGTTCGGCGACGCCGTCCTTGCGGCGCGGATGGCCGAGGCCATGGGGGAGCGCGGGGTGTACGTGACCGCGTTCAGCTTCCCGGTGGTGCCCCGCGGAGAGGCGCGCATCCGGGTGCAGCTGTCCGCCGCGCACACGCCCGAGCAGGTCCGCACCTGCGTCGACGCCTTCGTGGCGTCGCGGGAGGCGGTCGCCGCCGGCTGAGGCAGTCGCCGGCGCTGCTACTTCAGCAGCTTCGACATCCGCCGGTCGGCCAGCACCTGCCCGCCGGTCTGGCACGTGGCGCAGTACTGCAGCGACCGGTCGGCGAAGCTGACCTCGCGGACGACGTCGCCGCACACGGGGCAGGCCTCGCCGGTGCGGCCGTGCACGCGCATGCCCGCCCGCTTGGCGTCCTTGAGCTCCTTCGCGGGCTTGCCGGACGACGCGGCGACGGCGTCGCGCACGGTCGTCACGACGGCCTCGTGCAGCGCCGCGACCTCCGCCGCGGTGAAGGACCGCGTGAGCTTGAACGGGGACGTGCGCGCCACGTGCAGGATCTCGTCGGAGTAGGCGTTGCCGATGCCGGCGATGGCCCGCTGGTCGCGCAGCAGGCCCTTGACCTGCTGGTTCTTGTCCTGCATCAGCGCGGCGAGCGCGTCCACGGTGAACTCCGGCGACAAGGGGTCGACGCCGAGCGTCGCGACCTGCTCCACCTCCTGCGGGTCGCGCACCACGTACACCGCCAGCCGCTTGCGGGTGCCGGCCTCGGTGAGGTCGAAGCCGGCGCCGTCGTCCAGGCGCACCCGCAGCGCCAGCGCCGGACCGCGCGACGAGCCCCCCATCCTCGGCCGCACGGGGGTGGTGGGCGCCTGGTCCGACCACCGCACCCAGCCGCCGCGCGAGAGGTGGAACAGCAGGTGGACCGCGCCGTCGTCCCCCGCGGCCGTGAGATCGACCCACTTGCCGTGCCGGGCGACGCCGGCGACCTCCCGCCCGACGAGGGCGGTGACGGGCGGGTCGAACGTCTTCAGCGCGGCGATGGCCGCGACGTCGGCCGCGGCGATCCGGCGGCCGGACGTGCGCTCGTCGAGGAACGTCGCCAACGCCTGCACCTCGGGAAGCTCGGGCATGCGGCCATGCTGCCAGCCCGGTCCGACGGCGACCAGGGGAGGGCCTCGGCGCCGCTAGGCTTGCCCCCATGTCGATCGTGTCCGCCCGCAGGCCCCAGGGCGACCTGCTCCGCCTGTCCCAGCTCTTCGTCCGCACGCTGCGCGAGGACCCGGCCGACGCCGAGGTCGCGAGCCACCGGCTGCTCGTTCGCGCCGGCTACATCCGCCGCGCCGCGCCCGGCATCTACACGTGGCTGCCCCTCGGCCTGCGGGTCCTGGCGAAGGTCGAGGCCGTCGTGCGCGAGGAGATGGACGCGATCGGCGCGCAGGAGGTGCACTTCCCGGCGCTGCTGCCGCGGGAGCCCTACGAGGCCACCGGCCGCTGGACCGAGTACGGGCCCAACATCTTCCGGCTGAAGGACCGCAAGGAGAGCGACTATCTCCTCGCGCCGACGCACGAGGAGATGTTCACCCTCCTGGTCAAGGACCTGTACTCCTCGTACAAGGACCTGCCCCTGGCGCTGTACCAGATCCAGAACAAGTACCGCGACGAGGCGCGCCCCCGCGCGGGCCTCATCCGCGGCCGCGAGTTCATCATGAAGGACTCGTACTCGTTCGACGTCGACGACGCGGGGCTGGACGCCAGCTACGCGAAGCACCGCGCCGCCTACCAGCGGATCTTCGACCGCTTCGGCTTCGAGTACGTCATCGTCTCGGCCCACGCCGGGGCGATGGGCGGCTCGAAGTCGGAGGAGTTCCTCGCCAAGTCGGCGATCGGCGAGGACACCTACGTCGAGTGCCGCGCCTGCGGCTACGCCGCGAACGTCGAGGCGGCGAAGGCCCCCGTGCCGGACCCGGTCCCCTACGAGGGCACGGCTGCGGCGCACGCCGAGGACACCCCCGGCACGCCGACGATCGACTCGCTCGTCGACCACCTCAACGAGCGGTTCCCCCGCGACGACCGGCCCTGGCAGGCGGGGGACACCCTCAAGAACGTGCTGTTCCGCCTGGACCACCCGGACGGCACCTCCGAGGCCGTCGCGATCGGCGTCCCCGGCGACCGGGAGGTCGACGTCAAGCGCATGGAGGCCGCCTTCTACCCGGCGGAGTTCACGCCCTTCGGCGAGGCCGACTTCGCCGCGCACCCGGAGCTGGTCAAGGGGTACATCGGTCCCGGCGCGCTGGGCGAGGAGGGGACGTCGAAGATCCGCTACCTGCTCGACCCCCGCGTGGTCGAGGGCACGCGCTGGGTGACCGGCGCCAACGAGCCCGGCAAGCACGTCGTCGACCTCGTGGCGGGGCGGGACTTCACGGCGGACGGCACGATCGAGGTGGCAGAGGTCCGTCCGGGCGACCCCTGCCCGAACGGCGACGGGACCCTCGAGACGGCACGCGGCATCGAGATGGGCCACGTGTTCCAGCTGGGCCGCAAGTTCGCCGAGGCGCTCGACCTCAAGGTGCTGGACGAGAACGGCAAGGCCGTCACCGTGACGATGGGCTCGTACGGCGTGGGCGTGACCCGCGCGGTCGCCGCGATCGCCGAGGGGAACCACGACGACAAGGGCCTCGCCTGGCCGATCCAGGTCGCCCCGGCCCACGTCCACCTCGTGGCCACGGGCAAGGGCGCCGAGGTGTTCGACGCCGCCGAGAAGCTCGCCACGGAGCTCGCCGACGCAGGTGTGGAGGTCGTCTACGACGACCGTCCCAAGGTCTCGCCCGGCGTGAAGTTCGCCGACGCGGAGCTGTTCGGCGTGCCGCTGATCGTCGTGGTCGGCCGTGGTCTGGCCGACGGCGTGGTGGAGGTCCGGCCCCGCGCCGGCACCTCGGAGCAGGTGCCCGTGGCCGATGCCGCACGGGTCGTGACGGACAAGGTCGCCGCGCTGCTGGCCCGCTGAGTCCTTCGGGCTCGGCCCGCGGCGCCGTTCCCGGGCGTCAGTCCCCGGCCTGCTCCGGCAGGCCGGGGAAGGGCACGGGGTCGGCGCCCCAGTCGTCGAGCGTGACGGCGGAGTCGACCAGCAGGTCGACGAGCACGCCCCGGGTACCCGCCGTCGTCGTCCCGACGAGCGTCGCGTAGTCCGTGGCGAGGTCGTTCTCGAGGTCGAGCACCAGGCCCTTGTCGCCGAGCTCGGCGACCCGGGGCACGGCGTACGCGGCTCGGCGAGGGTCCTGGCCCGTGGCCTGGGTCCCCGCGACGGCGGCCCAGCCGTCCGCCCGGTCGCCGTGCTGCACGACGCGCGCCAGGAGGCGCTCCCGCCTGTCGCCGGAGCCGATCGCGGCGCGCAGCTGCAGCGCGTAGCGTGCCGCGTCCTCGGAGACCACGAGGGTGCTCAGGTCGTGCGCCGTCAGGCCTTCCGGCACCACGCCGTCGCGCTCCTCGCCCTCCCGCTCCGCCGTCGCGGCACCGTCGTCCGACCCGCTGGGCGAGGGAGAGGCGTCCTCCGCGGCGCGACCCGCCCCGGTGGGGGCGGGGACCCGGGGCACGGTCACGTCGGGGCCCTTCGCGTCGGTGAGCGCCGCGAGCCGCTCGGCCGAGACCGTCTGCGCGGCCCCCACGGACGCGACCAGGCGCGCGAGCGGGCCGTCGGTCGTGGTGCCGGCGGCGGTGCGCGAGCGCGCGGCGGCGTCCTCCAGGGCCTTGACGACGTCGGCGGGGGCGACCTCGTCCGCCTCGGAGGACTGCGTGCCGGTGGGCTCGTCCGTCGCCAGCCCGGAGTCGTACTCGCCGCCCAGCGCCTCCGCCTGCACGCGGGAGTCCGCGGCGATGCGGGTCAGCTCGCCGACGAGGCGCTCCCGGTCGGCCGGGACCTCCACGAGCGCCGCCTCGGCACCGTCCGCCACCAGGAGGGCGTCGGAGACGGCCGTGCGCCGCACCACCTCGAGGGCGTCGGGGACCGGCTCCGCCGCCGGCGGCGCCTCGAGACGGACGCCGCAGCCGGCCAGCAGCCCGACGGCGAGGACCGCGCCGGCGGCGGCCGTCCGGGGGCGGCGCCGGGCCGTGACCGTGCCCGCGGCGGGGGCGGTGGTCCGGGCGGGGGCGGGCTGCGGTTCCATCGTGGCCGATGATGCCACGCGCGCGGGGTCGCCGGTGTGACGTTCCTCCGTGCGGCCGGGCACGCCGTGCGGCGCGAACGGGGCCCGTCGTTCGTTACGCTGGACGCTGCACACAACGACACACCGGCCGCGGGACGTCCCGGCGCGGGAGCACACGGCAGTTCAACGACGTGACCCACGGGAGGCAGCGATGGCAGCGCAGCACGGCCGTACGACGGCGGCCGGGTCGAAGGCCGAGGCGGTGCGGCGGGTCGTGGCCCCCGCGGTCGAGGCGGCGGACCTGTACCTGGAGGACGTCGTCGTGACGCAGGCCGGCGCGAAGTCGGTCGTGCGCGTCACGGTGGACCTCTCCGAGGACGCGCTGGGCAGCCTCGACTCCGACACCCTGGGCGAGGTGGCACGCGCGATCTCCGCGGCCCTGGACGCCGACGACGTGGTCCCGGGTGCCTACACGCTGGAGACCTCCACCCCCGGCACGTCGCGGCCCCTGACCGAGCTGCGCCACTTCAAGCGCGCCCGCGGCCGCCTGGTCGCGCTCCGGCTGCACGACGGCACGACGGCCGAGGGGCGCCTGGTCGAGGTCGAGGACGCTGCGGGCGACGACCGCGGGCCCGCGCTGGTCCTGGACGACGGCACGCGCCTCGCCGTCGCCGACGTGCGCAAGGGAAAGATCGAGGTCGAGCTCAAGCGCCTCGACGAGGCGCCGGGCGAGACGGACACGGGCGCGGACGACGACGCGCAGGACGACACCACGGGCGACGCCCGTCACGAGAAGGGCTGACGATGGACATCGACATGAGCACGCTCCGGCTGCTGGAGCGGGAGCGGGACATCAGTCTCGACGTCCTCGTGGCCGCGATCGAGCAGGCGCTGCTGTCGGCCTACCACCGCACGCCGGACGCATACCAGCACGCCCGCGTCGAGGTGGACCGCAAGTCCGGCCACGTGACGGTGTGGGCGCGGGAGGAGATCCGGACGCCTGACCCCGAGGACCCGGACGCGCGTCCGACGATCGAGCTCGGCCCCGAGTTCGACCACACGCCGGCCGACTTCGGCCGCATCGCCACGGCCACCGCCCGCCAGGTCATCGTGCAGCGTCTGCGGGACGCCGAGGACGACCAGGTGCTGGGCATGTTCCGCGGCAAGGAGGGCGAGGTCCTCGCGGGCGTCATCCAGCAGGGCCGCGACCCCCGCGTCGTGCTCGTCGACGTCGGCGGCACGGAGGCCGTGCTGCCGCCCCACGAGCAGGTGCCGACGGAGGAGTACGTGCACGGCGAGCGGCTGCGCGCGTACGTCGTCGAGGTGTCCCGCGGGATGAAGGGCGCGCAGGTCGTCCTGAGCCGGACCCACCCCGGCCTGGTCCGCAAGCTCTTCGAGCTCGAGGTGCCGGAGATCGCGGACGGCGCGGTCGAGATCACGGCGATCGCCCGGGAGGCGGGGCACCGCTCCAAGGTGTCGGTGCGGTCCAAGGTGGCGGGCCTCAACGCCAAGGGGGCCTGCATCGGCCCGATGGGCGCCCGCGTGCGCGCCGTCATGGCGGAGCTGCACGGCGAGAAGATCGACATCGTCGACCACAGCGACGACCCCGCCCGCTTCGTGGCCAACGCGCTCTCGCCGGCTCGTGTGACCTCCGTCACCGTCGTCGACGCCGACGCGAAGGCCGCGCGCGCCGTGGTCCCCGACTACCAGCTCTCCCTGGCGATCGGCAAGGAGGGGCAGAACGCCCGTCTCGCCGCGAAGCTCACGGGCTGGCGGATCGACATCCGGTCCGACGAGGCCGCGCCCGCGGAGGGCACGGCGGCCGGTGACGACGCAGGTGGCGCCGCGGTGTCCCGCGGGGCCGAGGGCTGAGGCCGGTCACGACAGGTGGGCCGTCGCGCTAGACTGTCGGGGACCGGGCCACGCGCCCAGCCCTCGGCCTCCCCACGTACCCCTCCGGAGATCTCCGGTCCGGTACGGACGTGCGTCGGGTGCCGGGAGCGTGACCAGCGGTCCGCTCTCCTGCGGTTGGTGCTCGAGCGGTCGGGTCACGAGGAACACCTCATGGCCGACGAGCGAGGGTCCCTGCCGGGGCGTGGCGCCTGGATCCATCCGACGCCCGCCTGCCTGGCGCTCGCCGAGCGTCGTCGGGCCGTGCCGCGTGCGTTGCGTGTCACGGGTCCGCTCGACCTCTCGGGCGTCCGGGATCATCTGGAGCAGCGGGAACGTTGAGTCCTCCGGCCCGTGCCGTCTCAGGCGGCCGGGCTGTCGCGACCGAGCTTGCTCGGCCGCATCCATCGAAGTCGACAAGGAAGCGGGTCAGAAGCCGATGGGCACCCGATGAGTTCCGTGCGATGAGTACTCAGTACTAACGACGGTCCTCCCTGTCTCGCAGGAGGGCCGAGACAGGAGAGTTGTGGCGAAGATCCGCGTACACGAGCTGGCCAAGCAGCTCGGGGTGGAGAGCAAGACCCTGCTCGCCGACCTGAAGTCGGCGGGCGAGTTCGTCCGGTCGGCGTCCTCGACGCTCGAGGCACCGGTCGAGCGAGCCATGCGCAGCAAGTACCAGGACGCGGCCCCCGCGTCCTCGGGGGCCAAGGCTGCTGAGCCGAAGGCGGCGGCGCCGCGCGCCGAGCAGAAGTCCGCCCCGGCGAAGCCGGCCCCCAAGCCTGCCCCGAAGGCGACCCC
>NZ_JBHUWC010000033.1:0-26882 GCF_042670225.1 Isoptericola sp. NPDC057191
GCGTCGGTCACGGGCTCCACGCTAGACGACCCGGGCGTCTAGGCTCGACGCCGAGGCCCCCCCCCCCCCCCCCCCCAACCCCCCCCCCCCCCCCGGAGCCCCGCGGGGGCCCCCCCCCCCCCCCCCCCACGACCGCCCGCCCCGCGGGCACCCGGGACGCGAGACACGCGCCCGGCAGGACGACGAGGGAGTGACCGTGACCTGGCTGGACGACCGATCGATGGCCGTGATCACCGGCGCTGCGGTGGGCGACGCGCTCGGCGGTGCCGTCGAGGGCTGGACCCCCGAGCAGATCGAGGAGCGCCACGGCGGGCGGGTGACCGGCATCGTCGGGCCCTGGTACCCGAACTGGCGGGACGCACGTCCCATCGCGCCGTACCACAAGGGCGACGGGCACATCACCGACGACACCCTCATGACGCGCGCCGTCGTGGAGGTCTACGCCAAGCGTCGCGACCACCTCGACGCGTACGCGGTGGCGGAGGACCTCGTGCCGCTGATGATCGGGGAGCCGCGCTGGATCCCCGAGCTCGAGTCGACGGCGCTGCTGCTGCAGCGTGTCTTCCTCGCCGAGAAGTGGATGGTGGCCCGGCTGCACTACGGTCACGTCGACCCGCGGGAGGCGGGCGTCGGCAACGTGGTCAACTGCGGCGCCGCGATGTATGTCGCACCGGTCGGTCTCGCCAACCCGGGGGACCCGCGCGGTGCGTACGCGGAGGCGATCGACCTCACCGGGGCGCACCAGTCGAGCTACGGCCGCGAGGCCGCGGGCGTGTTCGCAGCGATGGTCGCGGCCTCGGTGACGCCCGGTGCGACGCTCGACGACGTCGTGCACGCGGCGCTCGACGTCGCCCACGACGGGACCGCGGACGCCCTGCACGCGATGGTCGACGCCTTCGACGGCTGGACCACCCCGCCCACCACGGACGAGGAGGAGCGCGAGCTGGGGCGTCTCGTGCGCGACACCGTGGCGCCGTTCGACTCCGTCGGTCCGGCCTACCGGCAGATGTCGATGGACGCCCGCCGCCCGTCGCGGACCAAGTCGATCGAGGAGCTGCCCGCCGCGCTGGGCATGCTGCTCGGGCACCGCGGCGACTACCGCGGCGCGGTCCTCGCGGCCGTGAACTACGGGCGCGACGCGGACTCGATCGCCGTCATGGCGGGTGCGGTCGCCGCCGGCCTCGGCGGCAGCGACGTCGTCCCCGCCGTGTGGCTGGACGCGATCGAGGAGGCGAGCCGGATGGACGTTCGCGAGACCGGGCGCCTCATGGCCTCGGCCGCCGCCGACATCGTCCGCGCCGACGCCGAGCGGGCCAAGGCTCGTCTCGCCGGCATCGACGCGCTCCGTCTCGATGCCGAGGTCGAGGGCGCCGAGGTCCGGGCATGAGGCTCACCTGGGCACAGCCGGAGGACCTGCTCGCGCACGAGCTCGTGCAGTCGACCGCGGAGGGCAAGGAGACCGCGGACGTGCGCGCCCGCTGGGTGGCGGCCGGAGGGGACCCGGCCCCCGCGGTGAGCGGAGCCGGTCCCGCGGCCGCGTCGCCCGCGCTGCGGGCCCTCGCCCGCACCCTGCTGGACGAGCTGGACGCCCGCCCGGCCCCGGACGCACCGCACGAGCCGGACGACTGGGACGCGATCCTCGCGCTGCTGCCTCCGGCGCCGAGGCTGCCGCGGCGGCCCCGCGCCGGCACGGCGCTGGAGGAGCGCGTGCGGGGAGCGTGGACGGGCCGCGCGGCGGGCTGCCTGCTCGGCAAGCCCGTGGAGAAGATCCCGCGCGAGGGCATCGAGGAGATCCTGCGAGCGACCGGCCGCTGGCCCCTGGACCGCTGGTTCACCGCGGTCGGGCTGCCCGACGACGTCGCGGCCCGCTGGCCGTGGAACCGGCGCTCCGCCCCCACCTCGCTCGAGGAGAACATCCACGGGATGCCGGAGGACGACGACCTCAACTACCCGATCCTCGCGCTGGAGCTCCTCGAGACCCGTGGGCGCGCGTTCACCACGGACGACGTCGCGCAGCTCTGGCTCGACCTCATGCCCGCGGGCCGGTCCTTCACGGCCGAGCGCGTGGCGTACCGCAACGTCCTCGACGCCCGCCCCGTGCCCGAGACGGCCACGCACCACAACCCCTTCCGGGAGTGGATCGGCGCCCTCATCCGCGCCGACCTGCTCGGCTGGGTGGCGCCCGGCGACGTGCGCGAGGCCGCCCGGGCGGCCTGGACCGACGCGCGGCTCAGCCACACACGCAACGGCGTCTACGGCGCGATGTGGGCGGCGGCGCTCGCGTCCGCCGCGATGGTGTGCGACGACGTCCCCGCGATCCTCGACGCGGGCGACGCCGTCGTCCCGCCCGACAGCCGGCTGGCCGCAGCCGTCCGCCTGGGACGTGCGCTGGGCGCCGCCTCTGACGGCGGCGAGGCCGCCGTGCGGGCGGACCTCGACCGGCTGCACGCCACCTACGGCGACCTGCACTGGGTGCACGTGCTGCACAACGCCGCCGTGATCGCCTACGCGCTCGAGGCCGGACGCGGCGAGTTCGGCGCGAGCGTCTCGATCGCGGTCACCGCCGGCTGGGACACCGACTCGGCGGCCGCCACCGTCGGTGGCGTGGTCGGCGCCCTGCGCGGCGTGGACGGCATCGGGGCGCGCTGGACCGACCCCCTGGACGGGCGGATCGCCACGTCGCTGCCCGGGGGCGAGCGCCGCATCGACGACCTGGCCGCGCGCACGACGGCGCTCGCCCGTGCAGCTGCCCACGACCCCGCCGGCGAGGCCGCGGGCGCAAAGGCCGCGCCGTGAACGCGGCGGGCCGCGTCGTCGTGGTCGGCTCCGCCAACGTCGACCTGGTCGTCGACGTGCCCCGGCACCCCGGCGGCGGCGAGACCGTCCTGGGCGGGGACCTGCGCCGCAGCCCCGGTGGCAAGGGGGCGAACCAGGCCGCGGGCGCCGCGCGCGCCGGGGGAGCGGACACCTCGTTCCTCGGCGCCGTCGGGCGTGACGACTCCGCCGCCCTGCTCCTCGCCTCGCTCCGCCGCTCCGGCGTCCGGACCGACCTCGTGTGGCGCCTGGACGTGCCCACCGGCACGGCGCTGATCACGGTCTCCCCGGACGGCGAGAACGCCATCGTCGTCGCCCCCGGGGCGAACTCGCACCTCGCGGTCGAGCGGCCGCAGGCCGAGCGGATCGCAGCGGCGGACGTCGTCGTGGCACAGCTCGAGGTCCCGGTCGACGTGGTCCTGGCGGCGGCACGGGAGCGGCGGCCGGGGGTGCCCCTGGTCCTCAACGCCGCGCCGTCGCGTGCCCTGCCGGACGCGCTGTGGGACGCCGTCGACGTGCTCGTCGTGAACGAGCACGAGGCGGCGGACCTGGCGGGCGACGCGGCGGCCGCGGCGGACGGCGACCCGGAGGCGCTCGCGGCCGTGCTGCTGCGCCGCGTGCCGGCGGCCGTCGTCACCCTGGGCGGCGCGGGGAGCCTGGTGGCCCGCCGGGGCCGGCCGCCGGTGCGCGTCCCCGCCCACCGGGTCGAGGTCGTCGACACCACCGGCGCGGGCGACGTGTTCTGCGGCGTCCTCGCAGCGGCCCTCGCCCGCGGGGAGGACCTGGTCACCGCCGCACGGTTCGCCGCTGCGGCCGGCGCCCTCGCCGTGACCCGCCGGGGCGCCCAGGACGCCGTCCCTGCGGCGTCCGAGGTCGTCGCCCTCGCCGCCGCCGGCCCGGGCTGAGCCCGGGCGCCGCCCCTCCCGAGACCCGTCGTAGAGAGCAGCCCATGACGTACACGTTCGACCCCCTCGTCCCGCGGCCGATCGACCGGCCGACCGACGTCCCCCTCGACATCCCCCTGAGCGCGGACCAGAGCGTCGCGCTGGACGAGGCGAAGATCTTCGTCGGCCCGGCCGACCCCGCCGACCGCCCGGCGTGGCGGGAGCGGCTGACCGCCTGGCGGGCGGACGCCCGCGAGCGCCACGGCTACACCGGTGCGGCGTACGACCGGCCCGAGGCGGCGTGGGCGGCGCGCTGCCGGACGGTCGCGCAGGTGTGGCTGTGGGACGAGCTGCTGTACTCGTTCGCCGAGCACCGGTTCACGCCGGAGCGGTTCCTCGCCGACGCGGCCGAACGGTTCGCCGGGCTCGACGCGGTCGTGCTCTGGCACGCGTACCCGGTGATCGGCATCGACGACCGCAACCAGTGGGACTTCTACCGCGACGTGCCGGGCATCGTCGACCTGGTCTCGGCGTTCCACGACGCCGGCATGCGCGTCTTCGTCGACTACAACCCGTGGGACACCGGCACGCGCCGGGGCGACGACGACCTCACGGAGCTGGCCGCGCTGGTCCGCGACCTGGGCGCGGACGGGGTGTTCCTCGACACCCTGAAGAAGGCCGAGCCCGAGCTCGTGGCCCGGCTGGAGGCCGCCCGCCCGGGCATCGTGCTGGAGGGCGAGTCGAAGCTGCCGGTCGAGCGCATCGAGGACCACCAGTCGTCGTGGGCGCAGTTCTTCGCCGACTCCCCGGTGCCGGGCGTGCTGCGCGCGCACTGGTACGAACGGCGGCACATGCAGCACCACGTGCGGCGCTGGCACCGGGACCACTCCGAGGAGCTGCAGTCGGCGTGGCTCAACGGCGTGGGGGTCATGGTCTGGGAGGTCGTGTTCGGGGTGTGGGTCGGCTGGTCCGCCCGTGACGCCGCGACCGTGCGCCGCATGGTGACCGTGCAGCGCGCCGCGGCCGACCTCCTCCTGACCGGCGCGTGGACCCCGCTGGCACCGCTGTCGCCCGACGCCGACGCGGCGGGCGTGTACGCGTCGCGGTGGGAGGCCGAGGGCGTGACGCTGTGGACCCTCGTGAACCGCGGCGAGACGGACTACGCGGGTCCGTTGCTCGACGACGATGCGGCCGCGCGCGTCGTCGTCCCGGCGCGCGGTGTGGCCGCCCTGGTGCGCACGGCGCCCGGCGCGGCGCTCCCGCCGTGGGCGGCACCCCTGCGCGCCGTCGTCGAGGGGCTCGACGGCGAGGGCGGTGACCGCCACGACCCGGACGGCCGTTTCCCGCACCGCGTCGCGCGCCGGCTGCGCCCGGAGGTCCCGGCAGGGATCGCACCTGCCGCCGGCGCGGGGGCGGAGGCGGACGCCGTCGTGCTGCCGGCCGGACCGTACGCGTTGACGGTGCGGTATCGGGCCCGTGAGACGGGCATGTACCAGGGTGCCCCGTACGTCGACGAGTGGAAGCCGCTGCCCCCGCGCCTGCACGACGCACGCACCCTCCAGAGGGACGGTGAGCTGGACACCCCGGTCGCCGTCGCCGCCCACGAGGTGACGAACGCCCAGTTCGCGGCGTTCCTCGACGCGACCGGCTACCTGCCGGCCGAGCCCCACCGGTTCCTGGCGCACTGGAGGGACGGGCGCCCCGTCGCCGGCACCGAGGACCACCCGGTCACCTTCGTCGACCTCGACGACGCGCGGGCGTACTGCGCCTGGCGCGGCGGCCGCCTGCCGACCGAGGACGAGTGGCAGCTCGCGGGCGGCGAGGCCGTCTTCGGGCGCGCGGCGCGCGCGGTGTGGGAGTGGACCGAGAGCGAGCACAGCGACGGCCGCACCCGCTACGTCATGATCAAGGGAGGCAGCGACTACCGCGCCGAGGGGTCCGACTGGTACGTCGAGGGCGGGCGGCACGCGCCCGACCGGGCGGTGAAGCTGCTGCTGCCCGGCATGGGCCTGGCACGCGGCGCCACGGTCGGCTTCCGGTGCGCGTGGGACCTGCCCAACGCCCTGGTGGACACCACGGAGGTGACCCGATGACGGTCTCGCGCGACCCTGGCGCCGGCGCGCTCGCCGGCCTGCGCGTCGTCGACGCGTCGACCCTGTTCGCCGGTCCGATGGCCGCCATGCACCTGGGCGACATGGGCGCCGACGTGGTCAAGGTGGAGCACCCGGCGAAGCCGGACCCGTCGCGCACGCACGGGGCCGCGAGGGACGGCGTCAACCTGTGGTGGAAGACGCTCGGGCGCAACAAGCGCACCGTCACGGCGAACCTCGGCAGCCCTGGCGGGCGCGAGGTGTTCCTGGCGCTCGCGGAACGGTCGGACGTCGTCATCGAGAACTTCCGCCCGGGCACCCTGGAGCGGTGGGGTCTCGGTTACGACGAGCTCGCGGAGCGCAACCCGGGTCTGGTGCTGGCGCGGGTGAGCGGCTTCGGCCAGATCGGCCCGTACCGCGCACGGCCCGGCTTCGGCACCCTCGCGGAGGCGATGAGCGGCTTCGCGGCGATGACGGGGGAGCCCGACGGGGCGCCCACCCTGCCGCCGTTCGGGCTGGCCGACGGCGTGGCCTCGCTGGCGACGGCGTTCGCCGTCATGGTCGCGCTGTCCACCCGGGAGCGCACGGGTCGCGGGCAGGTGGTGGACACGGCGATCGTCGAGCCGATCCTCGCGATGCTCGGCCCGCAGATCACGCGGTGGGACCAGCTGCGCACCGTGCAGCCGCGCACGGGGAATCGGTCGGCCAACAACGCCCCCCGCAACACCTACCGCACCTGCGACGGTCAGTGGGTGGCGGTGTCGACGTCGGCACAGTCCATCGCGGAGCGGGTGATGCGGCTGGTGGGCCGCCCGGAGCTCATCGAGGAGCCGTGGTTCGCGCGCGGGGTCGACCGGGCGCAGCACGCCGACGAGCTCGACGCGGCGGTGGGCGGGTGGATCGCCGCGCGCACCCGCGACGAGGTGGTCGCCGCCTTCGAGCAGGCGCAGGCCGCGGTGGCACCGATCTACGACGCGCACGACATCGTGGACGACCCCCAGTTCCGTGCCCTCGGCACGATCCATGAGATCGACGACCCGGAGCTCGGACCGCTGCTCATGCAGGGGCCGCTGTTCCGCCTGTCCGGCAACGACGGCGTCATCCGGCACACCGGCCGGGCGCACGGCGCGGACACCGACACCGTCCTCGGCGAGCTCGGGTTCGACGCGGAGCGCATCGCCGCGCTGCGGGCGCAGGGGGCGGTATGACCACGTCCGGCGCGGTCCCGCGGCCTTCAGCCGCTCCACCGCTCGCCCTCCTGTACGTGCCGGCCGACCGGCCCGAGCGCGTGGTCAAGGCGCTCGCGTCAGGAGCCGACGCGGTGCTCGTGGACCTCGAGGACGCCGTCGCCCCCGCCGCCAAGCCCGCCGCCCGGGAGAACCTCGCCGGGCTCCTGAGCGACCTCGACGGACCGGCTCCCCAGGGCCCGTCCGGCGGACCGGCCGTGCAGGTGCGCGTCAACCACGCGGGCACGCCCTGGCACGCCGACGACGTCGACGCGGTGCGCGCGCTTCCCGTCGGGGTCGGGGTGCGGGTGCCGAAGGTCGAGTCGGCGGACGAGGTGCGCGCGCTCGCCGCGGCACTGCCCGGCCGTGCTCTGCACCTGCTGCTCGAGTCGGCCCTCGGGGTCGAGCGGGCGTTCGACCTCGCCACGGCGTCGCCGCAGGTCGCCTCCCTCGCGCTCGGCGAGGCCGACCTCCGCTCCGACCTGCGGGTGGACGACGAGGCGGGCCTCGCGTGGCCGCGCAGCCGGGTCGTCGTGGCCGCGCGTGCTGCGGGGCTGCCCGCGCCCGTCATGTCCGCCTACACGCACGTGCGCGACCTCGACGGGCTCGACGCGTCGTGCCGGGCAGGGCGCGCCCTGGGGTTCTGGGGCCGCACGGCGATCCACCCCGCCCAGCTCGCGACCATCCGCACGGCGTTCGCTCCGGCGCCGGACGAGGTCGCGCGTGCCCGCGAGGTCGTGCGTGCCGTGGCAGACGCGACCGGCGCGGGCACGGGGACGGTCGTGCTGCCCGACGGCACGTTCCTCGACGTCGCGATGGTCGAGCGGGCTCGCTGGACGCTCGCGGTCCACGCCCGGGCGGTCGAGGCGCTGCCGGGCCCCCGGGAGCCGCGCTGACGGTCGGGGCTCGCCCGGTCAGAGCTGCTTGGGGAACGACAGGACCACGGCGGTGGCGACGACGAACAGGACGATCGCCGCGCCGAGCAGCCCGCGCCGCGCGGTGTGGTGGGCCAGCTTGGTGCTGAGGGCCGCGAACAGCGCGACCGACGCGAACAGGATCGACGTCAGCACGTAGTTGTCGCCGTTCTGGTTGGCGTGCCGTGCCGTGGCGGACAGCGACTCGGCGAGCTGCAGCTGGTCGTCCGCGCGCTCCTGCGCCTCCAACCGGTACTGCGGCATCAGGAACGGCGTGCGGGGCGCGGTCTTGTCGTGCAGCGGGTCCGTCGCGATCCAGGCGTCGAACGCCGGGACCATCTCGGGCCGGAACCGGCCGTACAGGAACGCGGACTCGGTGCCGTCCTGCGGTTCGTACGTGCCGTCGTCGGCGAGCCCGGAGTCCCTGCCGGCGCGCTTCTCCGAAGCGACGGCGTCGATCCAGGAGGCGAACGCCGTGACGTCCATCGTCGTGAGCTGGCCGGCCTGCGTGGAGGCGCGCGTCGACTCGGCGCGGGCCGCCGACGCGGCGGCATAGCTGTTGGCCTGCACCCCGGACCACTTGGTGCTCTGGAACGCCGACCATGCCGTGACGACGGTGGCGAGCGCCAGCAGCACGGTCGCGACGAGCTCGACACGGCGGCTCACCGTGGAACCCGAGCCCGGCTCCGGCGCGCGCGCCCGGACGGGGGCGGGGGCGGGGGGCGTGGCGGGACTCGCCGGTGCGTCCTCGGTCGGGTCGTCCCGGGTCTCGGCCATCGTGTCCCCCTCGTGCGACCGCTGTCGTCTCCTGGCACATCGTGGCGGATGACCTGGAGTTTCGCTTCCCGAGCGCGGGTCGCGCCTCACCCCTCCCCGGCATGCGCCTGGCACCCAGCGGTGCGAGAGTGTGCCGCATGAGGAGAACGGGCGGCGGTGAGCCGTCGGTGTGGGCCGTGGGCGGCACGGCGCTCGCCGCGGCCCTCCTGATCATGGCGGGCCTGTTCCAAGGGTTCGAGGGGCTCGCCGCCCTGCTCGACGACGACTTCCTGCTGCGGCCCGACGGCTACGCGTTCGCCCTCGACCTCACCACCTGGGGCTGGATCCACGTCCTGCTCGGGGTGGCCCTGGCGCTCACCGGGGTGTTCCTCCTGCGGGGGAGCCCCGTGGCCGCGGGCGTGGCGATCGCCGTCGCCGGCCTCAGCGCCGTCTCGAACTTCCTCTTCCTCCCGTACTTCCCGCTGTGGGCCGTGCTCGTGATCGCCCTGGACGTGTTCGTCGTCTGGGCGATCCTGCGCACGACGACGAGCGGGTGGGCTTCCCGCCCGCAGACCGACTGAACGACAGAGAGGCAGGACATGGATTCCACCGGACCCGTGGAGCTCGTGCTGATCGAGTTCCCCCAGACGGACTTCAAGGGCGAGGTGATCGCCGAGCTCGGCCGGCTCGTCGACGCCGGCACGATCGACGTGCTCGACGCCCTGCTGATCCGCAAGGCGCAGGACGGCACGATCGAGTGGCTCGAGGCCACCGAGGGCGGCGACGACGAGCTCGCCCGCATCGTCGGTGAGCCCGCAGGCCTGCTCGGGGCGGAGGACGTCGACGACATCGCCGAGGACCTCGCCCCCGGCGCAGCGGTCGGCATGCTCGTCTTCGAGCACCTGTGGGCGCGAGGGCTGACGGGTGCCCTGCGCGGCGCGGGCGGCCGGCTCCTCGACTGGACCCAGGTGCCCCCGGCGGCCCTCGAGGCCCTCACCGCAGAGATCGAGAAGGAGAACTGAGATGCCCCCCATGCGACGGATGGGACGCCCCGGGCTCATCGGCACGATGGCTCGCACGGCCGTGATCACCGGCACCGCACAGGCCACCAGCCGGGCGATGAACCGGCGCGCGGCCTCCCGGGAGGAGCAGCGGTACGCCGCCGACCAGTACAACGCCCAGCAGCAGCAACAGGCCTACGAGCAGCAGCAGGCCCAGCTGCAGGCCCAGCAGGCGCAGCTGCAGGCGCAGCAGGCGGCGCAGGTCACGCAGGCCCCGGCCCAGGACGACCTCATCGCCCAGCTCCAGCGCCTGGGCGACCTGAAGACCGCAGGCGTGCTCTCGGACGCGGAGTTCGCGGCGGCCAAGGCCAAGCTCCTCGGCTGAGCGGGTGCCGCACGAGGACGGGGCCGGACGCGTGCGTCCGGCCCCGCCCTCGCTCGTCCTGCCCCGTCCGGGGCTCCCGGGGGACGACGAGAGCAGGACGACGAGAGCGGGACGACCCGCAGGAAACGGAGGACCGGTGAGCGACGCCACGGCCGCACCACCCGTCATGTGGCGACCGTACGCCCGGCTGCTCGCGGTGTCGGCGCTGCTCGGCATCGTCATCTCGGTGGCGGCCTTCGCCTTCCTCGCGCTGCTGCACCTCATGACCCACGCCGTGTGGGAGGAGCTGCCCCACGCGTGGGGCTTCTCCGAGCCGCCCTGGTGGTGGCCGGTCCCGTGGCTCCTCATCGGTGGCGCAGGTGTCGGGATCGCGGTCCGCTCCCTGCCGGGCCACGGCGGACACGCGCCGGTGCAAGGGCTCAGCATGGGCCCCGTTCCCGCATCGCACGTCCCCGGCATCCTCCTCGGGGCGCTCGCAGGCCTGCCGCTCGGTGCGGTCCTCGGCCCGGAGGCGCCCCTCCTCGCCCTGGGCTCGGCGCTCGCCCTGATCGTCGTCGGCCCGTGGCGCGGCTCGCTCAGCGACCCGGCGCGCAACGTCCTCGCCCTGGCAGGCGCTGCCGCCGCGATCTCCGCGATCTTCGGCAGCCCCGTCGTGGGCGCGGTCTTCATCGTGGAGGCGACCGCGCTGGCCGGCGTCGCCGGGCAGAACCTCGCACGGACCGTCCTGCCGGCCGTCCTGGCGTCGGGCATCGGTGGGCTGGTCTTCACCGGGGTGGGCCAATGGACCGGGCTCGAGATCGCCTCCCTCGCCCTGCCGGGCATCCAGGGCCCCGCCCGCCTCGACCTGGCCGACGTCCTGTGGACGATCCCCCTGGCGGTGGTCGTCGCCGCCGCCGTCCGCGGTGTGCGCGGCCTGGGCGGTGTCGTCGCCCGGTGGTCGGCCCCTCGCCCGTTCGTCGGTGCCATGGTCGGAGCCGTGGCCGTGGCCCTGTGCGCCTCCGCGTACGCGCTGCTGACCGGGCGCTCGCCCGAGGACGTGGTGCTCTCCGGCCAGGGGCTGCTCGGCCCCCTGGCCGCGGACCCGGCGGCCTGGGGGGTCGGTGCCCTCCTCGCCCTGCTCGTCCTCAAGGGGCTCGGGTACGCCGTGTCCCTCGGGAGCCTGCGCGGCGGGCCGATCTTCCCCGCCGTGCTCCTCGGGGCGGCGGCGGGCGCCCTCCTGGGCGACCTGCCCGGGTACGGGGCCGTGCCGGCGCTCGCGGCGGGCATGGCCGCGGCGACCGCCGCCTCGCTCCCGTTCCCCGTGTCGGCGTCGGTGCTGGTCGTGCTCCTGCTGGGCTCCGCGGCACCGCCGCTGACCCCGGTCGTGCTGCTCGCCGCCACGGTCGGGTACGTCACCGAGCACTATGTGCTGGGGCCGAGCCGCCACGCCGAGCAGCACGCTCCGGCGCACTGACCCGGTCCTGCGCCGGCTACTCGCCCGTCGCGCCGTCCAGGGCCTCGCGCAGCAGGTCGGCGTGCCCGTTGTGCCGTGCGTACTCCTCGACCAGGTGGACCAGGATCCAGCGCAGGCTGAACGTGCCCTCGCCGGGGCGCCGGGACTCGACGACGGACGTGCGGTCGAGAGGACCCGGGGCGACGGGGGCGTCGAGCGCGGCGTCCAGCGCCCGGTCGGAGGCCGTCACCGCGGTGTCGAAGAGGGCGCGCAGCTCCTGCGGCGTGTCGTCGGCGGCGCTGTGCCACTCCCAGTCGGCGTCCGCGGCCCAGTCGGCGGTGTCGAACGGGGCGAGCGCCGAGCCGCCCTCGAACACCTGGAGGAACCAGTTCGACTCCACGTAGGCGAGGTGCTTGAGCAGCCCGCCCAGCGTCATGGTGCTCGGCGGCAGCGGCGTCCGCAGCTGCTCGGCGGTGAGCCCGCCGGCCTTCTGCCGCAGCGTGTCGCGGTGGTAGTCGAGGAAACCCCGCAGGGTCGAGACCTCGTCGCCGCGCAACGGCGGCTCGACGCGGGAGTCCTCGACGGCCGTGGTCGGGGCCGCGGGCAGGCGGAACGCCCCGGCGGCGAGGGCCGAGCGGACGGCCGCGGCGGTGTCCGCAGGTCCCTCGGCGCTCGTGTCGCGCACGTGCGCCTCGAGCTCGGCCAGGTCGGCGAAGGCGGCGTGCACGCTCCGCACCGCGTCCGGGTCGCGCAGCTCGGCGTCGGCGCGCGCGGTCGCCCGGTCGAGGGTGACGTCGAGGGCGGGGCGCAGGACGACGTACGCCAGGTCCCAGCCCTCGCGGGCGGCGGCGACGCGGAACGGGGCGAGGAACCACGGTCCGACGACGCCGTCCAGGACGACGTCGTACCCGCCCCGTGCGTACGCGCTCGCCGCACCGACGACCGCCGCGGCGACGGTCTCGTTCTGCCGCTGCGAGCCGGCCAGGTAGGGCGGCACGAAGCCCGTCGCGATCGACCGGTAGAAGGTGTCGGTCGTGAGGTTCACGGTGGGGCGGGCCACGTCTGCGGCGAGCAACGCCGCCACGGTGGTCTTCCCGGCGCCCGGCGGCCCGGTGAGGATGGTCACGGTCACGCGGCGACCCTACCGGTCGGTGTCCGCCGCGATCCCCGCGAGCTCCCGGGCGCGCAGCAGCACGGCGTCGAGCATCGCGGGGGTGAGGCGCCCCGTGAACGTGTTCTGCTGCGAGACGTGGAAGCAGCCCAGCACGGTGAGGGCGGGCACGTCCTGGCTCCCGGTGCCGCCCGTGCCGCCAGTGCCGTCGGCGACCCGCGTCAGCGTCACCTCGGCGCCGTGCGCGAACCGTGGCCGGGGGCGCGGCACCTGCCAGCCCTGCTCCGCGAGCGTCGTCAGCAGCGCCTGCCAGCCGATCGACCCGAGCGCGACCGCCACCCGGACGCCGTCGCCGACGAGCTCGACCTCGCGTGCGAGGTACGGCGCGCACCGGCGCCGCTCCTCGGGGGTCGGCTTGTTGGCCGGGGGAGCGCAGCGCACGGGCGCCGTGACGCGCACGCCCCGCAACGTGAGGCCGTCGTCGGCCGCCACGGACGTGGCCTGGTTCGCGAACCCGGTGCGATGCATGGCCGCGAACAGGAAGTCGCCGCTGCGGTCGCCGGTGAACATCCGCCCCGTGCGGTTGGCACCGTGCGCGGCCGGGGCGAGCCCGACGACGACGACAGGCGCCGCCGGGTCGCCGAACCCCGGCACCGGGCGGCCCCAGTAGACCTCGTCGCGGAAGGCGGCGCGGCGCTCCCGGGCGACCTCCTCGCGCCAGGCGACGAGCCGCGGGCACGCGCGGCACTCGACCAGGTGGGCGTCGAGCGCGGACAGCGTCGGGGCGGTGCGGGCGGCGTCCGGGTAGCCGGGGTCGTCGGGAGGACGTGGGTCGTCGGGGGAGCGCGGGGCGTCGGAGGGCACGGGCCCATCGTGACCCGTGGGTGGTCGGTCCGCGTGCCGGCGCGTGCCGACGCGTCCGGACACGCGAGGGCCCGCCTCCCGGGGGACCGGGGGCGGGCCTGGCGGGCGTGCGGCGGTCAGACCGCCGGGTTGAGACGACCGCGGGCCGGGGTGGTGGCTGCGGCGGCCGGGACCGTGGCGGTGGCGACGGCGGGGGCTGCGGCGAGGCTGCGCAGCGACCAGCCCATGAGGCCGAACAGGACGCCGAGGCCCATGACGAGGGCGCTGACGCCGTAGGCGACGACCGAGGTGAACAGCGAGGCCCGCAGGAACGAGGCGTTCATGGCCGTGGCGCGCAGCGGGTCGTCCTGGCCGAGCTGGGCGTAGGTCTGGCCGCCGGTGGCCTCGAGCGCGTGCTTGTCGATGACCTGCGCCTGCGCGTAGGCGGTGAGGGGGCCGTCGACGGTGGCGCCACCGAGGAACGCGGCGTCCTCCGAGACGGTGATGTCCTGGGCGGCGAGCTGGCTGCTCACGGTGGCCCACGTCGCGGCGCCGGCACCGATCATCAGGATGCCGGCGATCAGCGCGACGAGGCCGACGATGCGAACCGGTCGCTGGGTGGTGCGGGTGGTGGTCATGGTCCCCTCCGGGTGCCGGGTCGCGAGGTGCGCGGCCGGTCTGGTCGACGCCGGGTCCGGCGCTGTCTCTATGGTAAGACCACAGGACCTGACCAGCACCGGCGTTGCTCGTGAAATCCTTCACAAGGTTGCCGGAGGTAACGATCGTCGCGGCGGGCGCCCGCCTGGCCCGGCTCGCGCCGGGTGCCGGCCCGTGGTGGCCTTGACGGAGGTCGAGCCGGCGGGGTGCCGGCAGGGTGGCCACGACGAGGAGGACGACATGACGGAGAGCTCGGGCCGGGGCGGCCTGTTCGACAAGGCCAAGGACGCGCTCCAGGGCCTCGTGACCGACGAGAACATCGACAAGGTCGCCGACGAGGTCAAGAAGCGCACGCCGGAGAGGGTGGACGGCTACGTGGACAAGGCGGCCGAGGAGGCGAGGAAGCGCACCTGACGGCCGCGCGTGCCGGGGCGGCGGGCGGGACGCGGAGCGCCTCGTCGTGGTAGCCGGTCCGGATGAGTACGATCGAGGGGCGCCGCCCGCAGGTGGCGCCCCTCGGCCGTGCCAGCGCGTTCCCGCGCGGGCCGGCCGCGTCCGACCGTCGTCGAGCACCGCTCGGCGCCACCGACCACCAAGGAGCACGCCCGTGTCCGACGTCGCCTCGCCGATGCCACCGATTTCCGACGACACGCAGGACGCGGTGACGGTGCAGACGCCGACGACGGGCACGGAGCTCTTCGCGGGCCGCAAGGACGTCGTGGTCATGCGCGTGGACGGCGAGCTGCTCGACCTTTCCCGCGACCTCGCGGAGGGCACCGTGGTCGAACCCGTGACGATCGGCTCGCCCGACGGCCTCGCCGTGCTGCGGCACAGCGCCGCGCACGTGCTCGCCCAGGCCGTGCAGCAGGTCAACCCCGACGCGAAGCTCGGCATCGGCCCGCCCGTGACCGACGGCTTCTACTACGACTTCGACGTCGAGACCCCCTTCACGCCCGAGGACCTCAAGGCGCTCGACAAGGCGATGGCGCGCATCATCAAGGAGGGGCAGACCTTCCGCCGCCGCGTCGTCACCGAGGAGGAGGCGCGCGCGGAGCTCGCGGCCGAGCCGTACAAGCTGGAGCTCATCGGCCTCAAGGGCGGCTCGTCCGACGAGGACGGGTCCTCGGTGGAGGTCGGCGGCGGCGAGCTGACGATCTACGACAACGTCCGCGGTGCCGGGCGCGAGAGCGAGACCGTCGTCTGGAAGGACCTCTGCCGCGGTCCCCACCTGCCCAGCACCCGGCTCATCGGCAACGGCGTGCAGCTCATGCGCAACGCCGCCGCGTACTGGCGCGGCAGCGAGAAGAACCCGATGCTGCAGCGCGTGTACGGCACGGCCTGGCCCAGCAAGGACGAGCTCAAGGCGTACCTCGAGCGGCTGGCGGAGGCAGAGCGCCGCGACCACCGCAAGCTCGGCGCCGAGCTGGACCTCTTCTCGTTCCACGACGAGGTCGGCTCCGGCCTGCCGCTGTTCCACCCCAAGGGTGGCGTCATCAAGCGGGAGATGGAGGACTACGTCCGCCGGCGCCACATCGAGGAGGGCTTCGAGTACGTCGGGACTCCTCACGTCACCAAGGACGGGCTGTTCCACACCTCGGGCCACCTGCCGTACTACGCCGACACGATGTTCCCCGAGATGGACCTCGAGGGCTCGAAGTACCGCCTCAAGGCCATGAACTGCCCGATGCACAACCTGATCTTCTCCTCGCGCGGGCGGTCGTACCGCGAGCTGCCGCTGCGGCTCTTCGAGTTCGGCACCGTCTACCGGTACGAGAAGTCGGGTGTCGTCCAGGGCCTCACCCGCGTGCGGGGGCTGACTCAGGACGACTCGCACTCGTACGTCACCCCCGAGCAGGCGCCCGGCGAGGTCAAGCACCTGCTGAGCTTCATGATGAGCGTCCTCACGGACTTCGGGCTTACCGACTTCTACCTCGAGCTGTCCACGCGTGACGACTCCAAGCCGGACAAGTTCGTCGGCTCCGACGAGGACTGGGCGACCGCGACGAAGGTGCTCGAGGAGGTCGGCCGCGAGACCGGCCTCGAGCTCGTGCCGGACCCGGGCGGCGCCGCGTTCTACGGGCCGAAGATCTCCGTGCAGACCAAGGACGCCATCGGCCGCACCTGGCAGATGGGCACCGTCCAGTACGACTTCAACCAGCCCGCACGCTTCGGCCTGGAGTACACCGGGCCGGACGGTACCAAGCAGCAGCCGGTGATGATCCACTCCGCGAAGTTCGGCTCGATCGAGCGGTTCATGGGCGTGCTCATCGAGCACTACGCGGGAGCGTTCCCGGCCTGGCTCGCGCCGGTCCAGGTGCTCGCCGTCCCGGTCGCCGAGGCGTTCGACGACTACCTCAAGGACGTGGTCGCCCAGCTCAAGGCCCGCGGGATCCGCGCGCAGGTGGACCTGTCCGACGACCGCTTCGGCAAGAAGATTCGCAACGCCTCCAAGGAGAAGGTCCCGTTCGTGCTCATCGCGGGCGGCGAGGACGTCGAGGCCGGCGCCGTGTCGTTCCGGTTCCGTGACGGCACCCAGGAGAACGGGGTGCCCGTGGCCGAGGCCGTCGAGCGCATCGTGGCCGCCGTCCGCGACCGCGCCCAGGTCTGAGCGGCGCCATGACGGGAGAACACGCCACGACGGAGGGTGCGGGCGGCTTCGGCCCGCCCGAGGACAGCATGCAGCGCCTGTGGACGCCGCACCGCCTGGTCTACATCGGCGGGCAGGACAAGCCCGCCGACGGCTCGGTGGAGCAGTGCCCGTTCTGCCGCATCCCGACGCTCGACGACGAGTCCGGCCTCGTCGTCGCCCGGGGGACGGAGTGCTACGCGGTGCTCAACCTGTACCCGTACAACTCCGGCCACCTCATGGTGCTGCCGTACCGGCACGTGTCGTCCTACGTCGACCTCACCGGGTCCGAGACGGCCGAGCTGGCGGCGATGACGCAGACTGCGGTGCGCACGCTCACCGCGGCGTACGGCCCGGCGGGGTTCAACATCGGCATGAACCAGGGCGACGTCGCAGGGGCCGGCATCGCGGCGCACCTGCACCAGCACGTCGTCCCGCGCTGGCTCGGGGACGCGAACTTCCTGCCCGTGGTGGGGCAGACCAAGGCGCTGCCCGAGCTGCTGGCCGACACCCGGGCCAGGCTCGCCGCGGCCTGGCCCGGTGACGCGCCGGACGGAGGGCGCTGATGCTCGGAGGGCTGCGGGCCACGATGCAGCGCCTGTTCACCCCGCCCGCCCGCCTGCTGCTGCGCTGGGGCGTGTCGCCGGACGCCGTGACGATCACGGGCACCGTGATCGTCTGCGTCCTGGCCCTCACCCTGCTGCCGACGGGTCACGTGCTGCTCGGCAGCGGCCTCATCGGGCTCTTCGCCCTCGCCGACTCCCTCGACGGCGTCATGGCGCGGCTGTCGGGCCGCTCCGGGCCGTGGGGGGCGTTCCTCGACTCCACGCTCGACCGGCTGTCCGACGGCGCGGTGTTCGCGGGCATCACGCTCTGGTTCGTGCTGCACCCGGACCTGCCGTACGCGACCTGGGGGCAGGTGGCCGCGCTCGCGTGCCTGGTGCTCGGCTCCGTGGTGCCGTACGCCCGCGCACGCGCGGAGAGCGTCGGCGCGACGGCCGCCGTCGGCATCGCGGAGCGCACGGACCGCCTCGTGGTCGCGCTCGTCGCGGTCGGCTTCACCCAGGTCGGCCTGCCCGTGGTGGTGGCCGAGGCGGCGCTGACCCTGCTCGCCGTCGCCAGCCTCGTCACCGTGGTGCAGCGTGTCGCGACCGTCCGCAGGCAGCTCGCGCCGGCACCGGCCGGCCCCACCGACAGTCCCGCCCCGGAGGTCTGATGCGGATCGACGTCGCCCGCCTGTACACGTTCGCGTGGCGCCACGCGCCGAAGGTGCCCGAACCCCTGCTCCGCGCGGTGTTCACCGCGGTCGCCGACCTGACGTGGCTGCGGCGCACCGAGGGGGTGCGGCGGCTGGAGGCGAACTACGCCCGGGTGCGTCCCGACCTCGACCCGCCGGAGCTGCGCCGGCTCACGCGCGCCGGCATGCGTTCCTACATGCGGTACTTCCGCGAGGCGTTCACCCTCCAGGGGTCGACGCCCGAGCAGATCGCGGCGCGCGTCCGGCTCGAGGGCTACGAGCACGTGTCGGGACCCGTCGGGGACGGGCTGTCCGTCTCCCTCGCCCTCGCGCACCTCGGCAACTGGGACCTCGCCGGGGCGTACGCGACGCCGCACATCGCGCCCGTGCTCACCGTCGCCGAGCGGCTCCAGCCCGAGGAGCTGTTCGTCGAGTTCGTCGAGTTCCGCCGCTCCCTCGGCATCGACGTGCTGCCCCTCGGCGACCCGGACGTCTTCCGCAACCTGGTGCGCGGGGCCACCAAGGGCGGCTGCATCGTCCCCCTGCTGGCGGACCGCGACCTGGCCGCGACGGGCGTGGAGGTGGACCTCTGCGGGCACCGGGCCCGCGTCGCCGCCGGCCCCGCCACCCTCGCGCTGGTCGCGAAGGTGCCGCTCGTGCCCGTCGGCATCACCTACGAGCGCCTGACGGGGGAGCGGCGCCGCGCCGCGGGCACGCCCTGGGGGATCGTCATCCGCTTCTACTCGGCCGTCCCGGTGCCGGACGACTCGGGGCTGCGGCGCCACGAGCTGGTCGCCCGCATGACGCAGGGCTGGGTGGACGCCGTCGCGCGGACGCTGCAGGAGTCCACGCAGGACTGGCACATGCTGCAGCGGGTGTTCGTGGACGACCTCGACGCCGCGCGGTACGCCCGCACCCAGGCCGAGGCGGGCGAGCGATGAGCGCGCCCGAGCACCCCCTGACCGCGTCGCGGCCGCTGCGGGTCGGGATCGTGTGCCCGTACTCGTTCGACGCCCCGGGCGGGGTGCAGTTCCACGTGCGTGACCTGGCCGGCGCGCTGCAGCGCGCGGGGCACGAGGTGTCCGTGCTGGCCCCCGCCGACGACGACACCCCGGTGCCGGACGTCGTGACGTCCGCCGGCCGCGCCATCCCGGTCCGCTACAACGGCTCCGTCGCACGGCTCACCTTCGGGCCGCGCGCGGCCGCACGCGTCCGCCGCTGGCTCGAGGCCGGCCGGTTCGACGTCCTGCACCTGCACGAGCCCATGACGCCCAGCCTCTCGATGCTCGCGCTGTGGGTGGCGGAGGGGCCGGTGGTGGCCACGTTCCACACGTCCCAGGAGCGTTCCCGCGCGCTGCAGGTCGCGTTCCCGCTGCTGCGGCAGTCCCTGGAGAAGATCGCGGCCCGGATCGCGGTGTCCGAGGACGCTCGCCGCACCCTCGTCGACCACGTGGGCGGCGACGCCGTCGTCATCCCGAACGGGGTCTACGTGGACACCTTCGCGCAGGCCGCGACCGCCGAGCGCTGGCGCGGCACGCCCGAGGCGCCCACCATCGCGTTCCTGGGCCGCCTCGACGAGCCGCGCAAGGGCCTGGAGGTGCTCGCCGCCGCCGCGCCGCGCGTGCTGGAGCGGGTCCCCGGTGCGCGCTTCCTCGTCGCCGGCAAGGGGGACGCCGGGCGGGACGCCGCGATCGAGGCGCTCGGCCCGCTGGCGGGCTCGTTCGAGTTCCTCGGGGGCGTGAGCGACGAGGACAAGGGGTCGCTGCTCGCCTCGGCGGACCTGTACGTGGCGCCGCAGACGGGCGGCGAGAGCTTCGGCATCGTGCTCGTCGAGGCGATGAGCGCCGGGACCGCGGTCGTCGCCAGCGACCTCGGGGCGTTCCGGCGCGTGCTCGACGAGGGCGCCGCCGGGCGGCTCTTCCGCACGGGCGAGGCAGACGACCTGGCGCGCGCGATCCTCGAGGCGCTCGACGACCCGCAGGACACGGCCGTCCGGCGCGACCGGGCCGCGGCGTTCGTGCGAAGGTTCGACTGGTCGGCGGTGACCGCGCAGGTGCTCGCGGTGTACGAGATGGCGGTCGCGGCGGGCGAGGCGCTGGGCACCCCGGTCGCCCCGTCGCGCGCCGAGAGCGCGGTCGGGTGGCTGCGCACCCGCCGTGCCGTGGGGGGTGAGGGCGCATGAGCTGGTCCGAGCTGGCGCTCGTCGTCCTCGTCGTCGCGGCCGTGGTGGTGTGGCTCGCGTGGGTCTCCGCCTCCCGCCTGGACCGGCTGCACCGCAAGGTGGTCGCGTCGCGCATCGCGCTCCTGGCCCAGCTGGTCCGCCGGGCGGGCGCGGCCGTGGACCTGGCGTCGTCCGGTCTCCTCGACCCCGCGGGGGCGGTGCTGGTCGCCGACGCGGCGTTCGCCGCCGTGGAGGACCCCGTCCCGTCGGGCCCGACCGGCGCGGAGCTCGCGCTCGACGGGCTCGCGCCCGGACGCGAGCGCGCCGAGAGCGAGCTGTCGTCCACGCTGCGCTCGGCCCTCGGGGACGACGAGTCCCTCCGCGAGCTGCGTGCCGCACCGGACGGGGACGCCCTGGTGGGCCGCCTCGGGGCCGCCTGGTACCGCGCGCAGCTCGCACGGCGCTTCCACAACGAGGCGGTCCTGCAGGCACAGCGGGCGCGTCGTACCTGGTACGTGCGCCTGCTGCGGCTCAGCGGTCACGCGGCCCTGCCGCGCACCGTGGAGCTCGACGACCAGATGCCGGCAGGCCTCACGAGCAGCTGACCGCGCGCCCTAGGATGGAACCGGCGTGACAGCGGTCACGCCGCATCCTGCGACACGAGCGAGGCGCGAGTTGAGCGAGACCACCGGCAACGGCCAGATCCCCGCGGGCGAGGTGGGCACGGCCCGCGTCAAGCGAGGGATGGCCGAGATGCTCAAGGGCGGCGTCATCATGGACGTCGTCACCCCCGAGCAGGCCAAGATCGCCGAGGACGCCGGCGCCGTGGCCGTCATGGCCCTCGAGCGGGTGCCGGCCGACATCCGCGCGCAGGGCGGCGTCGCCCGCATGAGCGACCCGGACATGATCGACGGCATCATCGACGCCGTCTCCATCCCCGTGATGGCGAAGGCGCGCATCGGGCACTTCGTCGAGGCGCAGGTGCTGCAGTCCCTGGGCGTCGACTACATCGACGAGTCGGAGGTGCTGACCCCCGCCGACTACGCCAACCACATCGACAAGTGGCGCTTCACCGTGCCGTTCGTGTGCGGTGCGACGAACCTCGGTGAGGCCCTGCGCCGCATCACCGAGGGCGCCGCGATGATCCGGTCCAAGGGCGAGGCCGGCACCGGTGACGTGTCCAACGCGACCACGCACATGCGCCAGATCCGTGGCGAGATCCGCCGCCTGACCTCCCTGCCCGAGGACGAGCTCTTCGTCGCGGCCAAGGAGCTGCAGGCGCCGTACGAGCTCGTGGCCGAGGTGGCGCGGGCCGGCAAGCTGCCCGTCGTGCTGTTCACCGCGGGCGGCATCGCCACCCCGGCGGACGCCGCGATGATGATGCAGCTCGGCGCGGAGGGGGTCTTCGTGGGCTCCGGCATCTTCAAGTCCGGCGACCCGGTCGCTCGTGCCAAGGCGATCGTGCAGGCCACCACGTTCCACGACGACCCCGACATGCTGGCCAAGGTCTCCCGCGGCCTGGGCGAGGCCATGGTGGGCATCAACGTCGAGGCCGAGCCGGCGCCGGTGCGCCTGGCGGAGCGGGGCTGGTGACGCCCGCCCTCGGCGACGACTGGGTGGTCGGCCCCGACGGGCTGCGGCACCGCCGCGCGGCCCGCGTCATCGTCCTCGACGACGCGGACCGCGTCCTGTTGGTACGCGGCCACGACGCCGACCAGCCCGAACGCTCCTGGTGGTTCACCGTGGGCGGCGGCATCGACGCGGGCGAGAGCGAGGTGGACGCCGCCCTGCGCGAGCTGCGGGAGGAGGCGGGCCTCGCTCTCGCCCCGGGCGACCTGGTGGGGCCGGTCCTCACCCGTGCCGGCGTCTTCCGGTTCTTCGCCGAGACGTGCCTGCAGGACGAGGTGTTCTTCCTCGCGCGCGTCGACGGCGGGCACGTGCCGACCGCGGAGGGGTGGACGGCCGAGGAGCGGGACGTGCTCGACGAGATGCGCTGGCTCACGACGACCGAGCTGCGTGCCGAGACCCGCGAGGTGTTCCCCACCGCGCTGCCAGACGTCGTCGATGCCCTGGCGGCCGGGTGGGACGGCACCGTGCGCCACCTCGGAACGCAGTACGACGACGAGCCCTCCGACCCCGAGGAGCTCGGCGCGCTCTGACGGCGAGCGCCCGGAGCAATCACCGGTTACGGTGACAGGGTTCACCGATCCGCACACCGAGGTGCGGGAGCCGCGTGCAGCGCGCGGCGTGCATCGGGAGACCGGGGGGACCTCGACGTGAACCGACTGACGAAGGCTGCCATCGCCGTGGGGGGTGCGGCCGTCCTGCTGGTGGGCGGCGCCCAGACGATCGCGTACTGGACCGCGGAGGGGACGGCGACCGGGACGGACGTCACCGCCGGGACCCTCACGATGTCGGACGGGGCGTGCGGCGACTGGACCCTCGACGGCGGCGGGGCCGTCACCGACGGCATCGTGCCGGGCGACACCGTGACGACCACCTGCACGCTCGCGGTGGGAGGTACCGGCGACCACCTCGCGCTCGGGGACATCACGGTCTCCTCCCCGACGTGGTCGGAGGACAACGCCCTCACCGGTGCGCTCGACCTGAGCCTCACCTCGGCGACGCTCGGCGGCGAGACCCTGACGCTCCCGTTGACCGACCCGGTGCCCGTGGGGGAGACGGACTCGCTCGTCGTCAACCTCGAGGCGGCCTTCGACACGGCCGCGGCGAACGACACGCAGGCGCTGACCGCCGCGCTCGAGGACGTCACCGTCCAGGTCACGCAGGCGCACGTCGTCCCCGCTCCCTGAGGCGGCGGTGGCCGCGGCACCTCCGCGTCCGGCGCGCGTCGTGCGACGCGTCGTCGGGCGCGGCCTCGCCTGGCTCGTCCTGCTGCTGGCCGGCGGGGCGCTGCTGCTCGTCGTGGTGGTCCCTCGCCTGGGCGGCGCGACACCCTACGGCGTGGCGACGGGCTCGATGCGGCCCGGCCTCGACGTGGGCACCCTCGTGGTGGTGCGTCCGGTCGACGTCGCGGAGATCACGACCGGCGAGGTCGTCACCTATCAGCTGCGCTCGGGCGACCCGACGGTGGTCACCCATCGGGTGGTGGGCCTCGGTACGACGGCGGCGGGGGAGCGGACGTTGGTCACGCGCGGCGACGCGAACGACGTGGCCGACCCGCTACCGGTGCGTGCCGCGCAGGTGCGTGGCGTCCTCTGGTACGCGGTCCCGGAGCTGGGGCGCGTGATGGGCCTCGGGACGCCGGACGAACGTCGGGCCCTGACGACGGCGGCCGCGGCGTGCCTGCTCGGATACGCCGCGTGGCTCGTCGTCGGGGAGGTGCGCGAACGACGGGCGCAGCGGGGGCAGCAGGTGCAGCAGGACCAGCAGGTGCAGCGAGGTGCCCGCACCAACGGACCGCCGTCCGCAGGCTTGGCGACGTGGTGGCCGGCGGCGGACGCCGAGACCGGCGACCCGCAGCGCGGCGTCCCGCGAGCCCCGGCGCAGGAAGACGTCCGGTGACACGCCCACGCGCCGTCGCCGCAGCCGCGCGGACGCTGAGCGCCGCGCTCGCCGTCGGGGCGCTCCTCGCCGCGGCGAGCCCGGTCGCGGAGGCGCAGGGGGCGAGGGCAGCGGTGGTGAAGGCCGCGGTGCCGGGGGATCGGGGCGACGAGCCAGGCGGCGTCGCCCTCAGCCTGGACGGCCGGCGCTGGACGGACGGCCTCGACACGGCGCTGTTCACCGGGGAGCCGTGGGTGCCGGGCGAGACGCGTCGCGCCGTGCTGCTCGTGCGCAACGACGGCCCGGGAGCCGCGCGGGCCCGGGTGGCGGCCGCCCTCGGCGGGCGACCGGAAGGCCCTGCCGCCGCGCTCGCCGATGCTCTGCGGGTGCGCGTCCGGCCTGCCGGGGGTGACTGGGCCGAGGCCGGCCGGCCGGCCGCTGTCCGCCTTGCGGAGGCGCAGGTGCTGCCCGTCGCGCTCGAGGTGACGCTCGCCCCGTCGGCCGGCAACGAGGTCCAGGGCGCGTCGGTCCCGGTCGACGTCGTGGTGACGCTCGCGGGTGAGGCTGACGCGGGAGGCGGCACCGACGGCACCGACGGCGGTGATGGCGCTGAGGACCCTGACGGCGCTGACGGCGTTGCCGGAGGCGGCGGTGCGGACAAGGACGGCGACGTCGTGCCCCCCGGCGACGTCCCGACAACCGGCGTGCTCCCGCGCACCGGCGGGGTCGGAGCGGGGCTCGCAGTGATCGCCGTGCTCGCCGTGGCGGCGGGCGCGCTCCTGCGGGTGGCGTGGGCGCGAGGCGGCGGGGACCGTGCCTGAGCCGGGACGCCGCGGCGCGCGCCTCCGCCGGGTCGCGGCCCTCGTCGTCGTGGCGATGGTCTGCGCGCTGGCGGGCGGGGGCGTCGCCTGGGGCTGGTGGAGGACCGCCGGGACCGCGACGGCGCCCACGGCCCGTCTCACGGCCGGCACCGTCGACGTGCAGGTCGTAGGTCTCGGGAACGGCCTGGTGGGCCGCGGCGGCACCGTGACGCTGTCGGCGCTCACGCTGACGGGCGCGGTGCCGGGCTCGGGGGCGTCCGAGGTCGTCACCGTGCGCAACGGCGGCTCGCGCGCCGCCACCGTGAGCGCGACGGCGTCCCGGACCGGGACGCTGGGCACGGCCTTCACCACCAGCGCGTCCTTCGGCGCGGCCGACACCGGCTCCGGGTGCGGCGCAGGGACCGGCGGCACAGCGACGATCCCGGCCGGCGGGACAGCCGCGCTGTGCCTCGCCGTGAGCCTCTCGGCGACGGCGCCGTCGACCACCCAGGGGCAGAGCGGCGGGATGTCCGTGGTCCTCGCGGCGGCGCTTCCCGGCACGTCGTGGACGGACACGGGCACGGTGCTGAGCGGCTCGGTGGGCGCGGCCACCGTGCCCGCGCCCACGCTGAGCTGCGGCCTGCTCGGCATCACGTCGGTGACCTTCACCTGGACGGCCGTGACCACCGCCACGCGGTACCAGTTCGGGTACGGGCCGGGCGGCGCCACCACGGCACAGGTCGCGGCCGGGACCACGACGTACCAGGTCACCGGGGTGGCCACGAACGCCATCGCCCGGGTCCGCGCCGAACGAGTCTTCACGGGCGGCACCACCTGGTCCTCCGCGTGGTCCAACACGCGCCGGTACACGATCACGCTGGGACTGCTGGGGACCTGCACCTGAGCGGTCAGGGGGCCGCCCCGCGCGACGGCTCTACACTTCCCCGGTGACCACCACGATCGGCGTCCTCGCCCTGCAGGGAGACGTCCGCGAGCACGCCGCCGCGCTCGAGCAGGCGGGGGCCCGCGCCGTGAGCGTGCGCCGCCCGGCGGAGCTGGCGGCCGTCGACGGGCTCGTGCTGCCCGGCGGCGAGTCGACCACGATCGACAAGCTCCTGCGCCTCTTCGAGCTCGCCGACCCGCTGCGCCACCTCGTCGCGCAGGGGCTGCCCGTGTTCGGGTCCTGCGCCGGCATGATCCTGCTCGCCGACCGTATCGAGGGTGGCACCGCCGACCAGCGCACCATCGGCGGGATGGACGTCGTCGTGCGGCGCAACGCGTTCGGCCGGCAGGTGGACTCCTTCGAGGCGGACCTGCAGGTCGCGGGCATCTCCGACGCCCCCGAGGGACGCCCGGTGCGCACCGCGTTCATCCGCGCCCCGTGGGTCGAGTCCGCCGGCCCGCAGGTCGAGGTGCTGGCGCGGATCCCCGACCGCTGGGCGGACGGCTCCCAGGTGGGCCCCGCCGCCGGTAAGATCGTCGCAGCACGTCAGGGACGGCTGCTCGCCACCGCGTTCCACCCGGAGATCACGGGGGACGCGCGCGTGCACGAGTTGTTCGTCCGGCTCGTCCAAGCATCGCGAAGGAGTTAGGGAGCGCATGTCAGGTCACTCCAAGTGGGCCACGACCAAGCACAAGAAGGCGGCCATCGACGCCAAGCGTGGCAAGCTCTTCGCGAAGCTGATCAAGAACATCGAGGTCGCTGCGCGCACCGGGGGCGGTGACCCCGCGGGCAACCCGACCCTGTTCGACGCCATCCAGAAGGCGAAGAAGTCGTCGGTCCCGAACGACAACATCGATCGCGCGCTCAAGCGTGGCTCCGGCGAGGGCGCCGACGCCGTCGACTACCAGACGATCATGTACGAGGGCTACGGCGCCAACGGCATCGCTGTGCTCGTCGAGTGCCTCACGGACAACAAGAACCGTGCCGCCTCCGAGGTGCGCCTCGCGTTCACGCGCAACGGCGGCAACCTGGCCGACCCCGGCTCCGTGTCGTACCTGTTCTCCCGCAAGGGCCTCGTCGTCGTGCCGAAGGCCGACGGCGTCACCGAGGACGACGTCATGCTCGCCGCCCTCGACGCCGGCGCCGAGGAGGTCAGCGACGAGGGCGAGGTCATCGAGGTCCTCTCCGAGGCCACCGACCTCGTCGCCGTGCGCACCGCCATCCAGGAGGCCGGGATCGAGTACGACTCCGCCGACTCCATCTGGCACCCGTCCATGCAGGTCGAGGTCGACGTCGAGGGCGCGCGCAAGATCCTGCGCCTCATCGACGCGCTCGAGGACAGCGACGACGTGCAGAACGTCTACGCGAACTTCGACGCCTCGGACGAGGTCATGGCGGCGCTGGACGAGGACTGACCGCCTCGTTCTTGCAGCTCGTGGCTGGGGCGGGCGGGTCGGGTGGGACGTGTCGCGAGGCGCGCCATCCGGCCGCTCGTTCC
>NZ_JBHUWC010000034.1:0-25745 GCF_042670225.1 Isoptericola sp. NPDC057191
CCGAATCTCCGGTCGGGCGTCGGGCGTGACGTGTTGCAGGAAGTGCGGGGTACGGGCGGCTCCGGTCCGTCGTCTGGCGAGGACGGCTGTCAGTGCAGCTCGCCCACCGTGATGCCGAACTCCCGGCGCAGGGCGTGGCGTGCGGCGTGCCAGCCCGCCATGCCGTGCACCCCCGGTCCGGGCGAGGTCCCCGCGGAGCACAGGTACGTGCCCTGGAGCGGAGTCACCCACGGGGCGGGGCTGAACCGCGGGCGGGCGAAGAGCTGCCGCAGCCCGGTGCCCCCGGTCCCGATGTCTCCCCCGATCATGTTCGGGTTGTGGTCCTCCAGCTGGGCGGCAGGCCGGAAGACGCCGCCGCGGACGAGGTCGCGGAAGCCGGGGGCGTGCAGCTCGATCGCGTCGATCATCCGCTCCGAGATGTCGCGCGTGTCGCCGCGCGGGACGTGCGCGTAGCACCACAGGACGTGCTTGCCCTCGGGCGCCCTCGTCGGGTCGAAGGTCGACGGCTGCGCGACGAGCATGAAGGGTGAGCGCGACGGCAGGCCCCGGGCCGCGGCGCGCTCCGCGCTCACCAGCTCGGCGGCACGCCCGCCGAGGTGCACGGTTCCTGCTCCCGCCAGTCGCTCGTCGGTCCACGGCACCGGACCGTCGAGCGTGAGGTCGAGCTTCGCGGCCCCGCTCCCGCTGAGGAAGCGCTGGTACGGCCGGGCGGCGCGGGGGCTGAGCCGCCCCCCGGCGAGGGCGGGCAGGGCCTGCGGGGCGACGTCGAGCAGGACGGCGCGCGAACCCGCCGTCTCCGCGAGCGACCGGACCCGGTGCCCGGTGACCAGCTCGACACCGAGGTCCTGCAGCCGGGCGATCATCGCCGCCGCGATCGCCCCCGAACCACCCACCGGGATCGGCCACCCGCCGGCGTGCGCGTGCACGCCGAGGGTGAGCCCGACGAACGACCCGGCGAGCGTGCCGGCGTCACCCATCGTGTGTCCGTGCAGGCCGCTGAGGAGGCCCGGCGCGTCGATCCCGCGGAACACGGTGGGGCCGGTGAGCCGCGCGGTGGCGAGGGCCCGGAGCCCGAACTGCACGTGCGGTCTTCCCGGCAGCCCCATGCCCAGCGGCGCCCCGAGCGTGAACCGGGTCAGCGCCTCGACGTCCGCGACGAGCGGGTCGAAGATCCGACGCCACGTGGCGCCGTCCCGGCCGAGGGCGTCCGCCGTCCGCCCGACGTCGTGATAGGCGACGGCGGCCCGCCCACGATGCAGCGTCTGCGCGTAGGAGATCTCCGGCGTGACGAGCTCGACGTCGTCGAGCAGCCCCGTGGCGGCGAAGAACGGCGACGCGACCGCGAGCGGGTGCACGGCGGCGCAGACGTCGCTGCTGAACCCGGGCTCGACGACCTCTTCGCTGCGCAGCCCGCCGCCGAGACGGTCGGACTGCTCGACGACCCGGACGGACAGCCCGTGCGTCGCCGCCACGTAGGCGGCCGCCAGACCGTTCGGCCCGCTCCCGACCACGGTCACGTCCGGGCTCTGCACGGACATCAGACCGCCTTGGCAGGATCGGTCGAGCCTGCCGGGACCGTCACGTAGTCCGGGATCTCCACCTCGCGGTCGGGGTGCTCGGCGCCCTCGGCCGCGCCGTCCGCGGCCTTGGCGGTGCTCGTGGCCGCGGTCGTGCCGGCGGGCTTCTCCACGACACCCTCGGCGACGTCGGGCTCCGGTGAGTGGCCCCCGGCCACCCGCCAGGAGCGTCGGAAGGCGTGCGGCACCCGCTGCCAGGTCACGTCACGGATCAGCACGGCGTCGAGGGCGATCATCGCCAGCGAGAACCACGGCAGGCCCATCAGCACGGCGATGCCCAGGTGGAAGGCGAAGATGACGGCGAGGGCGAAGATCCGCGTCCCCCGGCGCAGCAGCATCACCGGGAAGAGTGCCTGCACCAGCACGGTCGTGATCGTCGCGATCGCGACCCCGGGGCCCCAGACGGTGACCAGGTGGCTGAGCTCGGGCCAGGTGCCGAACCGCTCCACGTGGATCGGGTCGTACACGGCCCAGCCGCCGTACCAGGGCTTGCCCTGGTCCTTGAAGAACCCGCCCGAGGCGTAGATGAAGCAGATCTGCGCGACGAGCACGGCGATCGCCAGGTTGTGCGACATGTTGGTGGCCCACTGCGGCAGGACCCGCTGGAACCGCCACCACCGCAGCAGCACGTTGCGCTCCGTCATGTCGGCGAACTTCTTGCGGCGCAGGCTGTCGAGCGACCACCGGTCGGCGGGAGCGGCGAAGAAGATCGCGATCATCGCCATCCGCGTCAGGTTGTCGCTCTGGTCCGACAGGTAGGAGTTGGACTCGACGTAGCCCACCCAGAGCACGAACAGCGGGATCATGACCAGCCGCGTCCGGTAGCCCAGGGAGAACAGGACCGCCAGCGCGATCGTCAGGAGGAACAGGAAGGTCAGGAGCGTCGGGTTCGTGCCGGCGTCGTGGAAGATGCTGAACGGCCACATGACGGCGAAGTCGCTGGACGGGAACTCCACCTGCCCGCTCCACGCCACGCCCTCGCCGAACGCGAAGTGGCGGGAGCCGAAGTTGGTCAGCAAGGCGCCCGCGAACATGACGCCGAGCAGGATGCGCGCGACGGCGAGGCCGTAGCTCGCACGCTTCTGCACGAAGAGCCACTTCTCGAAGACGTCGACGGTCATCGTCACGACAGAACGAGCGCGGTCGCACGCCCTCTTGCCCAGGTCGACGCCGGTGCCGACGCCTCTCTTGATCACGCCGTCGCTCACTTGTCCGCTCCCTTGATACCGGTGCCGTCCATCCACGCCTGGAACGTGTTGGCGAACGCCTCGTCCGACTGGTGGGGCATGTCGATGAGTCCGCGCCATCCGGTGGCGACGATGGTGGGGTCCGGACGCTTCGCGTCAGGATCGTTGCGCTGCGCGAACGGCACGATGTTCTGCCGGCTCACCTGGTACTGGACCCGCACGACGTCGTCGCCCCAGACGGCCCGCGCCACCTGGGTCGCGTAGGCGTCGGAGTACCGCTCCTGGACGATGTAGTCGGTGGCGGCAGCCTCGTTGCCCTTCTCCTTCATCGCCGCGTGCATGCGGCCGAGCCAGGCGTCGCCCTCGTAGAAGCCCAGCGCGGCGATCTCCTTCTGCTCCGGGGTGAGCTTCTCCCACGCGCCCTTGAGCTTGGAGGCCTGCTGCGTCCCGAGCGACGTGCCTCGCGGCGGGAAGAGGTTGTGGCGCGCGGCGCCCATCTCGACGTCGGTGGCCGTGAACCAGTCGGTCACCGTGGTCGTGTCGCCGCCCTGCTCGATCTCGGCCCGGACCTTGAACCGGTAGTCCCCGTTGATCGGCTCCGGCGCGAAGACGCTCCAGCTCTGCCCGTACCAGGGGATCATGTAGCTCGACAGGAGGTTCCCGGGAACCAGCTCGCGCAACGGCGTCGGCGGGCTGATCCACAGGAACGAGGCGAAGATGTGCCACGCCGTCAGGAGGATCGCGCCGACGGCGATCACCTTCACGTACCACTTGCGCGGGACGCTGGTGCCGGTGCTGGCCGTGTGAGGTCCGACCCCGGGAGCGGCCGGGTCTGGTTCGACCGAGGTGTTCGTTGTCATCCGTGTATCCGAGCTCTAGTGAGTGGGAGGGCGCGGGCCGGTCGCCTCGCGTCTAGGGCTCAAATCTCTGCCTCGCATCGCCCCAGAGGAGCCCCTCATGACGGCCTGCGGCCCACTTGAGGAGTGCTGCGCCGCGACTTGAGTAGCCCGTGCCGGCACTAACCGCACGGGACGTTGAGGGAGTGACGTTGATGCGGCCCGTCGTCAGCAACGACGTCGTCAGCAACGACCAAGGGGCGAGGCCGTGTGGCCTCGCCCCTCAGTCGTGACTCTGGTGTTGTCCGGAGCGGCCGTCCGTGTGAACACCGGACGGCTGCTGACACGCTCGCCGTCCTCCGGCGAGGCGATGGACACCTCGATCGCGAAGAACGCCCCGTCCGCGACAGACGTCGCGTTGCCCGACGTGCTCGAGCTCGCCGCGGCCTGAGCCGCAACAGAAGCGTCCACGTCCGTCGACGCCGACACCGCCCAGACATGAAGCCCGCGGTGGGCACGCCGTGGTGGAAGCACCACGCCGCCCACCGCGGGCCGTCGCCGTCGGGAGCTAGTCCCCCGAGGCCTACTTCTCCGACTTCTTGTCGATCGCCTTCTTGGCGGCCGCCTCAGCCTGCTTGAGCTCCTTCACCGCCTTGTCGAGGTTCGCCTGCGCCTCCTCGACGTCGTCACCCTCAGCCTGCTTGAGCTTCTCGAGCGCGACGGTCGTGTTGGCCAGAGCCACCTGGAGGGACTTCAGCTTCTTCTTGCCCACCACGCCCTCGGCAGAGCGCGTGACGTCGATCGCGTCGCGAATCTGGGACTCCACCTTGGCGTTCGGGCCGTCCTGCGCCTGCTGCTGGGTCGTCGACGGGGACGCCGTCGCCTCGCCGTCGTCGCCCGACGAACACGCGGCCAGGCTCGCCACCGTGACCACGGCGACCGTCAGGGCCGCCAGTCGCCGACCGACCCTGCCGCGCGAACCCGTGTGCTCGTTCCTCATCATCTGACTGACCTTCCGCCTGGCTGGAGCTGTCGCGGTACTCACTGCACCGCCGGAAAGGTCTAACACCCGCAGATCGGCCCACTCGCTACTCAGGCCCGTCATGACGCGGCCCACACCCTCCTGCGCGTCAGAATTGAGGAGGCGGTGACGTGCTCCAGATGTGACTCCCGAACCCACACCGCCGGTGACGGCCTCCCGCCGCGCCATCCGCACCGCCCGCACCGAGGCGCGACGCCCTTCCCACCGGGCGCGCCCCGAGCCTCGGTCCTTCCTGTCGCACACCTGGACCTGGCTGACGAGCCCCGCGGCGGGCGATCCCCGGCTCGTCGTCCCCGCGTGCATCGCCGCCGGCTTCGGCGCCGGCATCCTCACGGCCACGCTGGTCTCCTGACGCCTCACGACGACAGCTGTTCGCGCATCCCGGCCTTGGCCCGCTTGACCAGCGCCGAAACCGCGTTGGCCGACATCCCGTACGACACGCCCAGCTCACGCGGCGGGATGCCCAGCGCGACGCCGTCCCACAGCGCGTCGCGCCACCGGCGCGGCAGCCGACGCAGGGCGTCCGCGACCTCGAGCCGCGCCACGACGTCGTCCACCGGGTTCTCATGCAGGTCCCGGACGAGGCGGTCCAGCTCGATCAGGCCACCGACGGCCCAGGCGTGGCGTCGCCGTGCCGCGGACACGGCCACGTTCCGCACCACGCGTCGCAGATAAGGGCGGAACGCGCCGGTCGGGCCGGCTCCGCGCTGCACCGCGAGGAAGACCTTCATCACGCCCTCCTGCGCCGCGTCCTCCGGGTCCACCACGTCGCGATACCTGTCCGCCGTCGCGAGCGCGGCGTGCCAGTGGCGTCGCCACAGCTCGCGGCTGGCCGACTCGTCGCCTCGTCGCACCTGCTCCACCAGCTCGGCGTCAGACCTCTCGTCCTCCATCACGCATCCCGTCCCACATCCGGCTCAATCAGCGGCACCACTGTCTGGTCCGGCCGGGACGATCCACCTGCTACTCATCGGACGACCGCGAGGGAATGCGGTGCCGGACCTCGGCATCGACGCGGGCACGATGAGTACTCACTCAAACCTGGCGTCGGCGCCAGGGGTAGCAAAAATGCGGCCATATCGTCACGGGGTGAACCCAGAACGAAGCGCCGTGCGCCGCACAGGCAGCACGTGCGTCGGCATCCTCGGAGAGCTGCTCCTCACGATCGGCGTCGTCCTGGGCCTCTTCGTCGTCTGGCAGCTCTGGTGGACCTCGGTCACCGCCAACGCGGAGGCGAGCACGATCATGTCGGACTTCCGCGACGGGCTCGCGCCCGAGGTGTCACACACCGCCGACCTGCGCACGGACGATCCCCCGGTCCCCTCTCCTGCTGACGTCGGAGAGACGACGGGGACGCTCATCGTGCCGGCGTGGTACGGCCTCACGAACAACGAGATGCCGATCGCCGAGGGCACGTCGCTGAACATCCTCGACCGGGCCCTGGCCGGACATTACGAGACGTCGCAGCAGGTCGGGGAGGTCGGCAACTTCGCGCTCGCCGGGCACCGGCGCACGCACGGCAACTCGTTCCGATACGTGGACCGCCTCGACAAGGGCGACCAGATCATCGTCGAGACCCCGAAGACCTGGTACGTGTACGAGGTCACCGACCACGAGATCGTCACCCCCGACCAGACCGACGTCATCGCGCCCGTCCCGCACCATCCCGGCCAGAAGCCGACCGAGCGGATGCTCACGTTGACCACCTGCCACTCGCTCACGCTGGGCGAGTACGGCAACGATCACCGGTGGATCACCTACGCCACGTTCGTCGGATGGATGGACCGCTCGGACGGAACGCCCGCACAGGTGCTCGAGAGCAGGGACAACTGATGTACGCATGGATCTTCCGTCACCTGCCGGGGAACGTCTTTCTCCGCATCGTGCTGTCCCTGGTGCTGCTCCTGGCCGCCGTCGCCGTGCTCTTCCTCTGGGTCTTTCCCGCCCTGGCGCCCTCTGTCGCGCTCCTGGGCGGAGACCCGGCCGTCGAGTAGGTCAGCCCGCCGGACGACGTGCCCCCGAGGCCGTCGTCGTCAGCGCCCGCGTCACGCGGAGCGCCATCACCGCACTCAGTGAAGGAAAGTCACGATCTTGCAGAACCTCACCTCGGCGCCCCGACGACGATCGGCCCGCCTCCGCACCGCTGCCCCCACCGCGCCGCAGGTACGTGTGGGCTCGCGCGACTGGATCATGGAAGCGGAATGCCGCAAGGGCGACCCGGAGCTCTTCTTCTCCCCGGAGGGCGAGCGCGGCGAACCTCGCATGGACCGCGAGCGGGAGGCCAAGAGCGTCTGCGGCCGGTGTCCCGTGTCGTCCGACTGCCTCGAGTACGCGCTCATGACGGAACGACGGTCCACCCGCTACGGCGTCTGGGGCGGCCAGACCGCCGAGGAGCGAGCGGTCCTCGTGTCGTTCCGCCGGTACCAGTAGTCACCGCACAGAACGCCACGACGAAGCACGACGAAGCACGAGGAAGCGCAGCGACGGCTCACCATGATGAGCCGTCGCCGCGCTTCGGCGTATCGATCAGCGCACGGTGTCGTCGTCGGACGGTGAGCGAGCTGCGGTCGTCGCGGAGTCCTCCAGGTCGGCCAGAGCGTCGACGATGGCCGCGAGCATCGGCTCGAGCACCTCGCGACCCGGCATGCCGGGCTCGTCGGCGTCGTCCATGAACCTCCGCAGCGTGTCGCGCAGCCGATGCGACGTCGGCGTCCTCGTCCCGTCGATCTCGATCTCGCGCAGCTCCACGTCACTCCTCTCCGAAGGCCCGGCACGACCGTGTGCCCTGGGCCACGAACCTACCGAGCGAGGAGCGCCGGTTCACCGTGCACGCCCTGGGCGAGCAAGGTTTGAGTACCCGCGAGCACGACCGTTGCCGATGGTCAGCAGTTCGGCTGCTCGCCCTCTTCGCGCACTTCGGGCTCCTTCGGCTCCGCCGGCTCGGAGGCGTAGTCGTCAACCGCTTCCGCCGCAGAGCCCGGTGCCGCCGTCGACTCCGCGGCTGTCGCGAACGCCCGCTCCACCACCGCCCGGGCCATCGCCGCCGGCTCGGTCGGCTTCGGTTTCGTCGGCTCCGACTCCTTCGGCTCCGGCTCGGCGGCAGCGGGCGCCGCACTCTCCTGGGCGGGCGCGGGGGGCGGCGCAGCATCGCTCGGCGCGGACTTCGGGACGACGTCGTGCTGTGCCTCGCCGTCAGGACGCGGTCGCTCGCCGAAGATCACGTCGCCGAGACCGGGAGCGGCCCCGGCCGAGCCGGTGAAGGCCTTCGGGCTCGGCTCCGAGGAGGTCGCCCGGGCGCGGTTCGTCCGTGCCCGCAGGATCAGCACCACGACGAGGATCAACGCGACCAGTCCTGCCACGTACCACCCGGCCGAGGAGGACACCCCATCCCGCGCGGGGGCCGCGGTCGGCTCCGCGGCCGGGGACGCTGTGGGGGCGGGATGCGCCGTCGCGCGGGCTCGTGCGTGGATCTCGGTGGACTTCCCGACGGGCGGCAACCAGGTCACCTGGTTGCCGTCGATGGTGCCGTTCGACTCGAAGACGGGGCCGGGGAAGCCGATGGTCAGGCGGACCTCGAACGTGTCCCGCACGGCTCGCGGGAGGGCCTTGAGCTGCTTCCCCGCCTCCGACAGGTCGACGACGCCGTCCACGACGAACGCGTCGTCGTCGCGGACGATGGTCAGCTCCTCGCCGGCCGTGCCCCCCGCGTTGAACTCGTGCAGCGGCTGGTCCTTGAAGATGATCCGGGTGCCGGTGAACCCGCCCTGGGCGAACTCCTCCTGCGACATCCCGTCGCCGAGAGTCGGCGTCAGCTCCTTGTTCCACTGGTCCCACAGGTCCTGCGGATCTTCGTTCAAGGACTCGGCGGCGTCGTCCTGGAGCGCCATGATCATGGAGCCCGAGACGGTGTCGTCCTCGGACACGATCATGTCCATGTCGATCGTCATACAGCCGGCCAGGACGAGCAGGCTGACCACGGCTCCCAGCGCGGCCAGGGCTGTGCGCGCGGGGGCGCGCCGGTGCGGAGTGTTCACGCGTGCCAATCTCCCGTGACGAGGGCGAGCCGCCCGTCCCCGGATGGCCGCCCGCGGAGGAATGAGTAGTAGGCGGGCGCCAACTGAGTGACGCGCCCGCGTCGCTGCCAGGACAGGGACGGTCGGACCGCGCCACCCCCAGCGGGGCACAGTCCGACCGTCGACGGACCTGACCGCTGATCTCCCGCCTGGTCCGCGCTCCACATCATGCCGCCCGCTACGGCGCCGAACTGCCGTCGTGCAGATTCTGCAACACCGATCTTCGGCGCCTCAGGAAGCCGGATCATGGGACGGGGAGGCTTACCGTCCGGCGGTCAGGTCCCCGCTCTGCACCTCACCCATGCCAAGGGACCGCGATGACCACTCCGACGACCGAGGCACGTCCGACACCGGACGTCGTCTCGCGAGCTCCAGCGCCCGAGGTCGCGCGCCCGCGCGGGCAGGGACGCCACCAGGAGCGGGCTCGTCGGCGACGGCGACGGCGGTCGAGGGGCGGGATCCTCCGCCACCTGCCCCCGTGGTGGGCGCCCCTGATGATCGCGTCGTGCCTCGCCGGGATCGGGATCGCCCAGTTCATCGACTCGGTCTCGCGCCCATGACCGGGGCGACCGAGAGCACCTGGACGGGGGGCGTCCCGCGGCAGGTCGGCCTTCCGACGCTCGCCGACACCTTCTGCTGGCTGACGCCCGCCGACCGCCTGCGGCTCGCCGCCGTCGACCGTCAGCAGTCGGACATCCTCGCCGCGCTGGCGGCGCAGCCGCCGGACGAGATCGAGGTGCCGATGTTCGCCGACCTCCAGGTCGAGCGGCTGCACGTCTACCGCGAGGTCTTCGCACGGCACGCCGTGCGGCGCGGCCGCTGACGCCAGCGGGAGGTCGTCCCGTCACGTCGCGCCGGCGCGGGACCCGTCGGACGGGTCACGCCGCCGCGGACACCGCGAGCCCGGCGGCGCGCCACGCCGAGACGACGGTGGCACCGGTGGCCTCGCCGGCGCGCTGCCGCGTACCGATGACCGGAAGCTGCTTGAGCATCGCCCGCTCGACCGCCTCACGCGCCTCGTCGAACTCGCCCTCGCCCGGGTCACAGGTCTCGAACATCACCGGGACCGAGTAGCCCAGGCGCATCGCCGCGGCGCGGGCGGTGGAGAGCACCACCTCGTCGTACCGCTGATCCGCCCGCAGCCAGCTCGCCTGGAGGTCGGCCAGCACCTGCTCGGCGTGCGCGACCTCGGGCTCCATGGCAGCCAGCTCGCGCACCGCCTCCCGGTGCCGCTCGACGAACCGCGCTCGCGCCATCTCGGAGAGCTCACCGCGCTGCAGCGTCAGGACCCGCCCGGCGAACCCGACGACCCGCTTGATCCCCGGGCGCACCGCCGCGCACGCCGCCGCGAACTCCTCCGCCGTGGCGTGGTCGTCGGGGTGCAGCCTCCCATCGAGGACGACCTGCACCGACGGCGTCTCCCGGTGCACGAAGGCGGCCCGCCGCAGCACGTCGGCGTGCCAGCGCTCGGCCGACCGGATCGTGCGGTGCCGCAGCTCCTCGACGTCCGACCCGTCCGACAGCTGCAGCGCGCTGTCGAGGTGCACCCTGCTGATCCAGATCGGCGACGACCTCGCCAGCGCCGGTTCCGCGCCGCGCACCGCCGTGGCCCCTGCGCGCAGCTGGCCGAGGGCCCAGAGGTCGTCGTCGATCTCGTCCTGGTCGACCGGGCTGGGGAGCCCGACCCACGAGTCGACCTGGCCACGCCCGAGACACCCCCCGAAGCCCACGCACGGCAGGTCCTCCCCGGCGGGGCACCGGGGGTCCTCCGGGCCGGAGGGCCCGGAGAATCCGAGGGAGCGGATGCCGCAGAGGACCGGGCAGCCGTACGCCAGGGCCCGGCGCCCCTGCTGGGTCAGGTGCGCCCGCGCCTGGGGGCCGGACCCGGCCCGCCGGACCAGCTTGTGTCCCACGGACCGTTCCAACGAGTCGACGTAGCGACTCACCGTCGACGGCGCCACGTGCAGGGTGCTGGCAGCACGCGCCATCGACCCTTCACGGGCCACGGCGGCCAACGCTTCGAGCTCTCGCTTCATCTCGCACGCCCGCCTTTCCTGACGCTCGGACCCGGGTGGACTCGTTCGAGTATCAGTCCCCGTCCGCGCCACTCAGGCCGCCGTGCAGAAATCGCAATCCACTTGTTAGCCCGGGCGACACCGTCCCTGCCCGACCTGCGCACGACTGTCCGCTGCGTCCGAAACGTCGCGGGAGAGCTGCCGCCCAGGCAGGGTCAGCGGCCGAACACCCCCGCGAGGAACTCCCCCAGCTCGCGGGTCGCCGTCAGCGGCAGGACGTGAGCCACGTACTGGTCGGGCCGCACGACGACGACCACGCCGTCGCGCGACAGGCCGCGCTCCGCGAAGATGTCCGTGCCGGTCCACACCGTCGGCCCGGCCGCGTAGACCTTCTCCCAGTCGGTCAGCCCGAGCGGTCCCGTCTGCGGACGGAACACGTCCGGCACGGCCGACAGGTCGACGTCCTGGAAGCCCTGCTGGTAGATCACCTTGACGTCGAACACGGCGTCGACGTCCGCCCCGGGGGGCGTGTACCGGCCCACGGGCGAGTCGTCCGAGGCGAGCCACCGGGCCCAGGTCTCGAGCGCGGACCCCGCACCCGGTGCGGCGGCGTCTGCGAACGCGTAGACCCGCCACCGCCCGTCCGCCCTGGCGTGGTGCCCCAGGTGGACCGCGTTGCCGTCGCAGACGCGCGTCACCTCGGCGGACTTGAACCGCTTGCCGACGGGGAAGCCCTCGGCGAGCTCCTGTCGGGCGTCCCCCGCCACGATCGACGACGGCCCGTACTGCGTCATGAAGCCCGACGGGAACTCCGAGGTCGCCAGGTAGTAGTCGGCCAGCTCCTGCGGGTCCGAGATCTCCTCGGGCTTGCGCGCCATGAGGCTCGACCACTCGCGGTCGAAGTCGATGAGCTGCTGCGCCACGGGCTGGCGCTCGGCCGAGTAGGTGGCCAGGAGCGACTCCGGGGCCAGGCCGGTGAGCACGGACCCGAGCTTCCAGCCGAGGTTGAAGCCGTCCTGCATCGAGACGTTCATCCCCTGCCCGGCCTTGGCGCTGTGGGTGTGGCAGGCGTCGCCGGTGAGGAAGACGCGCGCGGTGCGGTGCTCCTCGCCGTCGGGCACGTCGTCGAACTTGTCGGTCACGCGGTGGCCCACCTCGTACACGCTGTGCCAGGCCACCTCCTTCACGTCGAGCTGGTAGGGCGTGAGGATCTCGTTGGCCCGGCGGACGATCTCCTCGATCGGTGTCCTGCGGACCCGGTGGTGGTCGTCCGCTGCCACCTCGCCGAGGTCCACGTACACGCGGCACAGGTACCCCCCCTCGCGCGGGATGAGCAGGATGTTGCCGGCCTCGGAGTTGATGGCGCACTTGGTGCGCCAGTCCGGGAAGTCGGTGTTGACCAGCACGTCCATCACGCCCCAGGCGTGCGCCGCGAACTCACCGACGTGCTTGCGGCCGATCGCCTCCCGCACGCCGCTGCGGGCGCCGTCGCACCCGGCCACGTACTTCGCGCGCACCGTGCGCTCCTCGCCGGCGCGCTCGCCCGCGACGTGGCGGACACGCACCTCGACCGGGTGCTCGCCGGCGTCGTCGCCGTCGTGCACGGTGAGACCGAGGAACTCGACGCCGTAGTCGGGCACGATCCGGCCCGGTCCGTGCGCGGCGGCCTCCGCGAAGTAGTCGAGCACGCGCGCCTGGTTGACGATCAGGTGCGGGAACTCGCTGATCTTGAGGCCGTAGTCCTCGGTCCGTGTGGTGCGGACGATGTGCTGGGGGTTCTCCGGGTCCGGCCCCCAGAAGTTCATCCAGCCGATGTTGTACGCCTCGGCGACGATGCGCTCCGCGAACCCGAACGCCTGGAACGTCTCGACGCTGCGCGGCTGGATGCCGTCGGCCTGTCCCAGCTCGAGCCTGCCCTCGCGCTTCTCGATGATCCGCGTGGTGACGTCCGGGTACTGCGACAGCTGCGCCGCCAGCAGCATGCCCGCGGGGCCCGACCCGACGACGAGGACGTCGACCTCGTCGGGCAGCTCGACGGGGCGGTCCACCCCGGTGCCGGCGGGCGGCAGCACCCGCGGGTCCCCGGAGACATAGCCATGGTGGTGGAACTGCACGAGCACTCCTCATCGTCGTCGATGCCCCGACCTCCGCGTCGGGCGTTGCACGGTCGACCATCGCGTTCTATATTCGAACGCGACGTTCTACTATTGAATGCAGCCTAGCTCACGGAGGATCGACGATGGCCGACGCCGGCGCACCCCCGTCCCAGACGCTCAGCCGCGGCATCCGCATCCTGGAGACGCTCGCCGACGCCCGCGAGCCGCTGACCATCGACGACGTCGCCGCGCGCCTCGACGTCCACCGCTCGATCGCCTACCGCCTGCTGCGCACCCTGGAGCACCACGGCCTCGTGGTGCGCGACGCGAACGGGCACGTCGCCCTCGGTGCACGCATGGCCGCGCTGGCCGCCGGCGTCGCCCACGACCTGCAGGCCGAGGCCCTCCCCGAGCTCACCGCCGTCGCGAACGACCTGGGGATGACCTGCTTCCTCGCCGTGCTCGACCACGACGAGTGCGTGACGCTCGTCAGCGTCGAGCCGCGGCACGCCGTGGCTCCGGTGGCGCAACGCCCCGGCGCACGGCACCCCATCACCCGGGGCGCCCCCGGCAAGGCGATCCTGTCCCAGCTGCCCCCGGCGCGGTGGCCCGCATCCGCGCCCGAGGTGGCAGAGGCCGTGGCCGAGGTGGCGGCCCGCGGGTATGCGACCAGCCACGACGAGGTCATCCCGAGCCTGCGGTCGGTGGCCGTGCCGCTCGCGGTCCAAGGACGAGGCCCTGCGGCACTCGCCGTCGTGCACGTCTCTCACGACGTGAGCGCAGAGCGGGTGGCCGCCCGCCTCCAGCGGTCGGCGGAGGCGGTGCGGAGCGCCCTGGGCGAGTGAGGCGCGTGCGCGCCCAGGCACACCTGCTTGATTGAGACACCCGCCTGATCGATATCTCTGAGTCACCTCTTTTCCGCTAGATTCGCTCTCGGCTCGTCAATTTGAAACATCGGCAACCGGACTTTGCCGATCACGGCCGCGCGGTGTTAGCGTCCAATCTATGACCCATTATTCTCGGAATGATCCGAGACCATCATCTCGGGCGCGACCCCACAAGCTCTTGACTGCGAGTGCTGCCCTGATAGCAGTGACGGCGAGCCTCCTGACGCCAACGGCCGCGATGGCCTCCAGGGGCACGAATGAACCCCCAGATGCGGCCGTTGCCCCTGCACCCGCGCCGCCCACCGACGCTTCGCTCGGCGGCCTGACAGTGGATGGCGAGGAACTCCTCTGGATGGAGGACGGCGCCGCGAGCGGCAAGTTGCGTTCGGCGCGATGCACGCCAGGCAAGGCCATCGTCCTCACGAACAAGCCCAACAAGATGGACGTCGCCTATGCCACGGCAGTGTCGAACCGCGGAAGCAGCGCGATTCGCTTCAAGTGGTCGACCAAGAAGACCAAGACGACCAGGTGGTCGGTGTCCGGTTCCGTGACCGCCGAAGCCAAGGCCGCTATCTTCGCGAAGGTGAGCGCGACCGTCAACGGCGGGATCGAGAAGTCCAACACGACGGAGTACGGGGCCGAGGTCTCGGGCAAGGTTCCCGCCCACACCCGAAAGTACGGCGACTACGGCAACTGGAAGGAAGTGGTGCGCTATAAGACCGCTCACCGTTATTCGAACTGCACATACTCGACCTGGAAATACGGCTCCTTCTCTGCCCCTTACCGTGAGAACTGGAAGATCTGGGACAAGAGGATCTAGCGCCGACAGGTCTTCGTCGAAGCAAGCTGTGGAGAGAGGCGCGGGATGAGATTATCGCGGATATCGGGCGCCGCTCTGCCTGTTACGCTCGCGGCATTCCTGGCTGGCTGCACAGGCCCACCATCGACCGCGGCCGTCGAGACGGAGCCGCTGGGCACGGCGCGTCCTCCCAAGGAAGAGCCTTCGGCCGCTACAACTCCTGCGCCTGGCGCAAACGACGGCTGGTATCCAGCAGGATCAGCACTCCTGATGAAGCCCGCCACCAACCGAACTGGCTCCGCACGGTTCACCGTCATGGTCGCGGATCGGTTCTACACCCGCTACTTCGTCTGCCACGGCGACGGCGAGATCCGCGTCTGGGACAAGGGCCAGGACGAGGCAACCGGCGAACCAGAGGTGTGGCCCTGCAACGGGGTCCCCGTTGAGTCGGTCGTCCATTTTGATGCGCCCGGGAAGCGTGTCATCTCCGTGAAGACCACGAAGCAGACGGCCTCAGACTGGAGTCTCGTGGCCGTCGCGGGCCTCCCGGACGGGCTGACACTGACGGAGGACTAGCCAGCGCGATCAGGGATCGCGCCGGCCGTGACAGGTCGGCGCGACCCCTGGCCGGGCATCAGACGTGCGAGACCCCGTAGATCGGGCTCGCGGCCTGCTCCTCCTCGTGCTCCGGGCCGAGCGGGATGCCGGTGCGGTCGCGCAGCAGCAGCGTGGCGGCGAACGCCACCACCATGACGCCCGCGACGTAGAACGCGACGGACGTCGCGGTGCCGGTGCGCTGCACCAGCCAGGCCGCGATGGTCGGTGCGAACGCGCCGCCCAGGATGGCGCCGATGGCGTAGGTGATCGACACGCCCGAGTAGCGGATCGACGCCGGGAAGAGCTCGGCGAAGTACGCGGCCTGCTGCCCGTACGTGAAGCCGTTGCCGATGGCGAACAGGGCCACGCCGAGGAAGAGCAGCCACGGGTTGCCGGTGTTCACCAGCGGGAACAGCAGGAACACGGTGGCGAGGAACGCGACCCAGCCGATGATGTAGGTGTTCCGCCGCCCGATGCGGTCGGAGAGGGCGCCCGCCGCGAACGTGCAGGCCAGCCAGACGACGGACGCGCAGGCGACGGCGAGCAGCACGGGCGTGCGGTCCATGCCGACCAGCCCACCGTCGGCGACCGGCGTGGTCGCGTAGTTCTGGAGGTAGCCGCCGGTCGTCATGTAGCCGGCGGCGTTGTTGCCCGCGAAGGTGAGCGCGGCGAGCAGCACGAGCAGCCAGTGCTTGCGGAACAGGGTGAGGATCGGCGTCTTCGCCGCGGCCTTCTTCTCGGCGATCTCGAGGAAGACGGGGCTCTCCTCGACCGAGCGCCGCACGAGGATCCCGACCCCGATGAGCACGATGCTCAGCAGGAACGGGACGCGCCAGCCCCACTGGACGAAGGCGTCGCCCGGGGAGACGACGCCGGTCATGAGAGCGAGCACGCCGGAGGCCAGCAGCAGGCCGATGGGGACGCCGATCTGCGGGAAGGCGCCCATGCGGCCGCGACGTCCGTCGGGCGCGTGCTCGACGGCCATGAGGACGGCGCCGCCCCACTCGCCGCCGGTCGACAGGCCCTGCACGATGCGCAGCAGGACGAGGAGCGCGGGCGCGGCGATGCCGATCGACTCGTAGGTGGGCAGCAGGCCGATGAGCGTGGTGGCGCCGCCCATGAGGACGAGCGTGACGACGAGCATGGCCTTGCGGCCGATCCGGTCGCCGAAGTGCCCGGCGAGGAAGGCGCCGAGCGGACGGAACAGGAAGCTGATCCCGACGGTGGCGAACGACAGCAGGGTGGCCGCGCCGGGGCCGGCGGGCTCGAAGAACAACGTGCCGAACACGAGTCCGGCGGCGCTGGCGTAGAGGAAGAAGTCGTACCACTCGATGGTGGTACCGATGACGGTCGCGAAGGCGACGCGACGAAGCTCGCGACGGTCGGTGTCGCTGGGGGCGGCTGCGGTGCCGATGGTCATGTCCGGGAGACCTCTCTGTCCTCGGGGTGGTGCCGTTCGAGGGATCGTATATCATGTGGGATACGACATCGCCGTTCCTTCGACAGTGGGGTGCCCGTGGTCACCGACGACCTCCCCGGCAAGATCATCGCCGTCCACCTGAACTACCCGTCCCGCGCTGCTCAGCGGGGCCGGACGCCCAGCCAGCCGTCCTACTTCCTCAAGCCCGCCTCGTCGCTCGCCGGCACCGGCGGCACGATCGAGCGGCCGCTCGGCACCGAGCTGCTCGCGTTCGAGGGCGAGGTCGCGATCCGCATCGGCACCGCAGCGCGGTGGGTCTCCCCCGCCGACGGCTGGTCGCACGTCGACGCCGTGACGGCCGCGAACGACTTCGGCCTCTACGACCTGCGCGCCGCGGACAAAGGCTCCAACCTGCGCAACAAGGGCGGTGACGGGTTCACGCCGCTCGGCCCGGAGTGGATCCCCGCGGCCGACGTCGACCCCGCAGGCTTGCGCGTGCGCACCTGGGTGGACGGCGCGCTGGTGCAGGACGACTCCACCGGCACCCTCCTCTTCGACCTCGGCCGCCTCGTCGCCGACCTCTCCCAGCACCTCACCCTCGAGCCCGGCGACGTGATCCTCACGGGCACCCCGGCGGGCTCCTCCGTCGTCGAGCCGGGGCAGGTCGTCGAGGTCGAGGTCGACGCCCCCGACGCACCCGGCGCCCCGAGCAGCGGCCGCCTCGTCACCACGGTCACCGCCGGCACCCGCGCCTTCGGCGACTTCGGGTCGAAGCCGTCCGTGGACGAGAAGCAGCGCGCCGAGGCATGGGGCACCCCCGCGCCCGCGCCCGAGCCCGAGCCCGAGCCCGAGCCCACGTTCGCCCTCACCGACGCGCACCGCGAGCGCTTCGCCGCCGTCGCCGTCGCCACGCTGTCGGCGGCGCTGCGCAAGCGCGGCTACACCGACGTCTTCGTCGAGGGCGTGCACGGCAACCACCCTGGCGACCGCTTCGTCGGCACCGCTCGCACCCTGCGGCTGATCCCGTTCCGGCCGGACCTGTTCGCGTCCCACGGCGGCGGCTTCAACGCGCAAAAGCGCGCGTTCGACGGCGTCGGACCGGGCGAGGTGATCGTCGTCGAGGCGCGCGGCGAGCGCGGCACCGGGACCGTCGGCGACGTGCTCGCCCTGCGCGCCCACGTGCGCGGCGCGGCCGCGATCGTCACCGACGGCGGTGTGCGCGACGCGGAAGCCGTCGCCGAGATCGGCATCCCCGTGTTCTCGCAGGGCCCCCACCCGTCCGTGCTGGGGCGCCGGCACGTGCCGTGGGAGACCGACGTGACCGTCACGTGCGGCGGCGCCGCGGTGCAGCCGGGCGACGTCGTCGTGGGCGACGGCGACGGCGTCCTCGTGATCCCGCCCGCGCTCGTCGAGGAGGTGCTCGCCGAGGCCGAGGCCCAGGAGGCCGCCGACGCCTGGGTGGCGCGGCAGGTCGCCGCCGGCGCGGCCGTCGACGGGCTGTTCCCCATGAACGCGCAGTGGCGCGCGCGGTACGAGCGCGAGACCGCCGGGGGTGCCGGATGAGCGTCGCCGCCGGGCCCGCCGCCTCCGTGAGCAAGTCGCAGCGCGCGTACGCGTTCCTGCGCGAGCGGATCGAGGACGGCCGCTACGTGCCCGGCTACCGGCTGGTCCTGGCGCAGCTCGCGGGGGAGCTCGACATGTCCGTGGTGCCGGTGCGCGAGGCGATCCGTCGCCTGGAGGCCGAGGGCCTGGTGACGTTCGAGCGCAACGTCGGCGCCCAGGTGGCCCTCCTCCACGAGACCGAGTACCAGCACACGATGGAGACGCTGGCGCTCGTGGAGGGGTTCGCCACCGCCCTGTCCGCCCCGCACCTCACCGCCGCGCAGCTCGCCGCCGCCCGCGAGGTCAACGACCGGATGCACCGCTGCCTCGCCGACTTCGACCCCCACCGCTTCACGGAGCTCAACCTCGAGTTCCACGCGGTGCTGTTCGAGCCGTGCCCCAACCCGCACGTGCTCGACCTGGTGCACCGGGGCTGGCGCCGCATGACCGTGCTGCGCGACTCGTCGTTCTCGTTCGTGCCCGGCCGGGCGCGCGAGTCCGTCGCCGAGCACGACCAGATCCTCGACCTGGTCGCCGCGCTGCAGGCCGGCCGCACCTCCGCGACCGACGTGGAGCTCGCGGCCCGCCGCCACCGCACCGCCACCCTCGACGCCGTGCTCGCCTACCAGGCGACCCACCGACCGCCCCTTTCGGAGAAGTGATGACCGAGCAGACCACGCAGCAGACCATGCCGCAGCCGCACCGCCCCGCCGACCTGCCCACCGCGATCCAGCACTACATCGACGGCCGGTTCGTCGACTCCGTCGACGGCGCGACGTTCGACGTGCTGGACCCGGTGAGCAACGAGACGTACCTGCAGGCCGCCGCGGGCAAGCAGGCCGACGTCGACGCCGCCGTCGCCGCCGCCCGCCGCGCGTTCGTCGACGGGCCGTGGCCGAGGATGCTGCCGCGCGAGCGCTCGCGCGTCCTGCACCGGATCGCCGACCTCGTCGAGTCGCGGGACGCGCGCCTCGCCGAGCTGGAGTCGTTCGACTCGGGCCTGCCGATCACGCAGGCCCTGGGCCAGGCCCGCCGCGCGGCGGAGAACTTCCGCTTCTTCGCGGACCTCGTCGTGGCGCAGGCCGACGACACCTACAAGGTGCCCGGGCGCCAGATCAACTACGTCAACCGCAAGCCCATCGGCGTCGCCGGCCTGATCACGCCGTGGAACACGCCGTTCATGCTCGAGTCCTGGAAGCTGGCGCCCGCGCTCGCCACCGGCAACACCGTGGTGCTCAAGCCCGCCGAGTTCACGCCGCTCTCGGCGTCGCTGTGGGCCGGGATCTTCGAGGAGGCCGGGCTGCCGCAGGGCGTGTTCAACCTGGTCAACGGGCTGGGCGAGGAGGCCGGCGACGCGCTGGTCAAGCACCCCGACGTCCCGCTCATCTCCTTCACCGGCGAGAGCAGCACCGGGCAGCTCATCTTCGGCAACGCCGCGCCGTACCTCAAGGGCCTGTCGATGGAGCTCGGCGGCAAGTCTCCCGCGATCGTGTTCGCCGACGCCGACCTCGACGCCGCCGTCGACGCGACGATCTTCGGCGTCTTCTCGCTGAACGGCGAACGGTGCACCGCCGGGTCGCGCATCCTCGTCGAGCGGTCCGTGTACGACGAGTTCGTCGAGCGCTACGCGGCGCAGGCGAAGCGGGTGCGCGTCGGCTACCCGCACGAGAGGACGACCGAGGTCGGCGCCCTCGTGCACCCGGAGCACTTCGACAAGGTCATGAGCTACGTCGAGATCGGCAAGACCGAGGCCCGGCTCGTCGCCGGCGGCGGCCGTCCCGAGGGCTTCGAGACGGGCAACTTCGTGGCCCCCACGGTGTTCGCCGACGTCAAGCCCGACGCCCGGATCTTCCAGGAGGAGATCTTCGGCCCCGTCGTCGCCATCACCCCCTTCGACACCGAGGCCGAGGCGCTCGAGCTGGCCAACGGCGTGAAGTACGGCCTGGCCGCCTACGTCTGGACCAACGACCTCAAGCGCGCCCACAACTTCTCCCAGGCCGTGGAGGCCGGGATGGTGTGGCTGAACTCGAACAACGTGCGCGACCTGCGCACCCCGTTCGGCGGCGTCAAGGCCTCCGGCCTCGGCCACGAGGGCGGCTACCGCTCCATCGACTTCTACACCGACCAGCAGGCCGTGCACATCACGCTCGGCAAGGTCCACAACCCGACCTTCGGCAAGAACTGACCTCCCCGGCACGCAGGCAAGGACGCCAGACATGACCCACCTCAAGGACCGCACCCTCACCTCCTCCGGCTTCTACGTGAGCCAGGAGGCCCCGATCAGCTGCGCCAACCCGACGCCGACGCCGTCCTCCCCGCCGCCGGACATCTTGCGGTGCGCGTACATGGAGCTCGTCGTCACCGACCTCGCGGCCTCTCGCGAGTTCTACGTGGACGTCCTCGGCCTGTACGTCACGGAGGAGGACGGCGAGAGCGTCTACCTGCGCTCCACCGAGGAGTTCATCCACCACAACCTCGTGCTGCGCCAGGGCGAGGTGGCCGCGGTGGCCGCGTTCTCCTACCGCGTGCGCACCCCGGAGGACCTGGAGAAGGCGGTCGCCTTCTACACCGAGCTCGGCTGCGAGGTGCGCCGCGCCGCCGAGGGCTTCACCAAGGGCATCGGCGCGTCGGTGCGCGTCATCGACCCCCTCGGCTTCCCGTACGAGTTCTTCTTCCAGTCCGAGCACGTCGAGCGGCTGTCGTGGCGCTACGACCTGCACACGCCCGGCGAGCTGGTCCGCCTGGACCACTTCAACCAGGTGACCCCGGACGTGCCGCGGGCCGTGAAGTTCATGCAGGACCTCGGCTTCCGTGTCACCGAGGACATCCAGGACGACGAGGGCACCGTCTACGCGGCGTGGATGCGGCGCAAGCCCACCGTGCACGACACGGCCATGACCGGGGGCGACGGCCCGCGCATGCACCACGTGGCCTTCGCCACGCACGAGAAGCACAACATCCTCGCCATCTGCGACAAGCTCGGCGCGCTGCGTCGCTCGGACGCCATCGAGCGTGGCCCCGGCCGCCACGGCGTCTCGAACGCGTTCTACCTCTACCTGCGCGACCCGGACGGGCACCGCGTCGAGATCTACACGCAGGACTACTACACGGGCGACCCCGACAACCCCGTCGTCACCTGGGACGTGCACGACAACCAGCGCCGCGACTGGTGGGGCAACCCCGTCGTGCCGAGCTGGTACACCGAGGCCTCCCTCGTGCTGGACCTCGACGGCAACCCGCAGCCCGTCGTCGCGCGCACCGACGACTCCGAGATGGAGGTGACCGTCGGCGCCGACGGCTTCTCCTACACCCGCAAGGGCGACACGGAGCAGGGCTTCAAGCTGGGGGCCACGCTGTGACGGCCGACCCCGACGGCGGGCGCACCCTGGACGACGACGCCGTCGTCGCCATCGCGGACGAACTCGCCGAGGCCGACCGCACCCGCACGCCCGTGCCGCTGCTCACCGCGCGGCACGAGGGGATGACGGTGGCCGACGCGTACGCCGTGCAGCGCACCTGGCGCGAGCGTGGCGAGGCGCGCGGGCGCCGCGTCGTCGGGCACAAGATCGGCCTGACGTCGAAGGCCATGCAGGCCGCGACCGGCATCACCGAGCCCGACTACGGCGTCATCTTCGACGACATGGTGCTCGAGTCCGGGAGCGTCGTGGAGCACGCCGCGTACTCGAACGTGCGCGTCGAGGTGGAGCTCGCCTTCGTGCTCGCCGAGCCCCTGGTCGGCCCCGGCGTCACCGTCACCGACGTGCTGCGTGCGACCGACCGCGTCGTGCCCGCGCTGGAGATCCTCGACGCCCGCGTCGAGATGCCGGGCCGGACCATCGTCGACACCATCAGCGACAACGCCGCCATGGGCGCCATGGTGGTGGGTGGCCGCCCCGTCCGGGTGGACGACGTCGACCTGCGGTGGGTGTCCGCCCTGCTGTACCGGAACGAGACGATCGAGGAGACCGGGGTGGCGGCAGGCGTGCTCGGCCACCCCGCCGCGGGCGTCGCCTGGCTCGCGAACAAGCTGGCCGCGCACGGCGACTCGCTCGCCGCCGGCGAGACCGTCCTGGCCGGGTCGTTCACCCGCCCCACGTGGGTGCACCCCGGCGACACCGTGCACGCCGACTACCACGCCGGCACTGGGAGCCTGGGAGCCGTGACATGCCGCTTCGTCTGACCACCGACCGCTCGCTGGCCGCCCTCCTCGCCGAGGCCGACGGCCGCCCCCTGGTGGGCGCCTGGTCCAGCCTGGGCAGCCCGCTCGCCGCCGAGATCCTCGCCGGCAGCGGCCTCGACGTCGTCCTGGTGGACGGCGAGCACGGGCCCAACGACCTCACCACCGTCCTCGCGCAGCTCCAGGCCACCGCCGCGTACCCCGTGGCGACGCTCGTGCGCGTGCCCTGGGGCGACGCGGTGACGCTCAAGCGCGTGCTCGACCTCGGTGCCACCAACGTGCTGGTGCCGATGGTGGACTCCGCCCGCCAGGCCCAGGAGGCCGTGCGCGCCGTGCGCTACCCGCCTGCGGGGGTGCGCGGCGTCGGCAGCGCGCTCGCCCGCTCCTCCCGCTGGAACCGGGTGTCCGGCTACCTCGACGAGGCGGACGACGGCATCACGCTGGTGGTGCAGCTCGAGACGCGGGCCGCGATCGAGGACGCCGAGGCCATCGCGGGGACGGACGGCGTCGACGCCGTCCTCGTCGGGCCCGCCGACCTGGCCGCCTCCCTCGGCCACCTCGGGCAGCAGGACCACCCGGAGGTGGTGGACGCCGTGCTCGCGGCGCTGGACGCGGGCCGCCGCACCGGCACCCCCGTCGGTGTCAACGCGTTCGACCCCGCCATGGCCGACCGCTACCTCGACGCCGGCGCGGCCTACGTCGTCGTCGGCGCCGACGTCACCCTGATCGCCCGCGGCGCGGAGCAGCTCGCAGCCCGCGTCGCCGCTCGCACGAAGGACGGTGGACCCCGATGACGACGACAGCCCCGACCACCACGGCCGACGTCCGCCGGCGCGCGGCCGAGCTCCTGGCCACCACGCCCACCGGGCTGCTGATCGGCGGCACGTGGCGCGACGCGTCCGACGGCGGCACGTTCGCCGTCGAGAACCCCGCCACCGAGGAGACGCTGACGCACGTCGCGTCCGCGTCCGGCGACGACGCCCGGGCCGCGCTGGACGCCGCCGCAGCGGCCCAGGCGTCGTGGGGCGCGACCCCCGCCCGCGAGCGCGCCGAGATCCTGCGCCGGGGGTTCGCCCTCGTGCAGGAGCGGCGCGAGGACCTGGCGCTGCTCATGACGCTCGAGATGGGCAAGCCGCTGGCCGAGGCGCGCGGCGAGGTCACCTACGGCGGCGAGTTCCTGCGCTGGTTCGCCGAGCAGGCCACCCACGACGACAGCCGCTACACGCACTCCCCCGAGGGGTCGCTGCGGCTGCTGGTGCAGCGTCGCCCGGTGGGCCCGTGCCTGCTCATCACGCCGTGGAACTTCCCGCTGGCAATGGCCACCCGCAAGGTGGCGCCGGCCGTCGCCGCCGGCTGCACGATGGTGCTCAAGCCGGCCCGCCTCACCCCGCTGACGTCGTTGCTCTTCGCGGAGCTGATGGTCGAGGCGGGGCTGCCCGCCGGTGTGCTCAACGTGGTTCCGTCGGCCTCCGCGTCGGCGGTCAGCGAGCCGCTGCTGGCGGACGCGCGGCTGCGGAAGGTGTCGTTCACCGGGTCGACGCCGGTGGGGCAGTCGCTGCTGCGGTCGGCCGCCGGGAACGTGCTGCGCACCTCGATGGAGCTGGGCGGCAACGCCCCGCTGATCGTGTTCGAGGACGCCGACCTGGACGCCGCCGTCGACGGCGCGATGGCCGCCAAGCTGCGCAACGGCGGCGAGGCGTGCACGGCGGCGAACCGCTTCTACGTGCACGAGTCCGTGGCCGACGAGTTCGTCTCCCGTCTCGCCGAGCGGTTCCGCGCCGTCGTCTCCGGCGACGGCCTCGAGGACGGGACGACGCTCGGCCCGCTCGTCGAGGCCAAGGCCGTGGACTCCGTCGCCGCGCTCGTGGACGACGCCGTCGCCCGCGGGGCGCAGGTCGTCGTCGGCGGCGCCCGCCCCGACGGCCCGGGCCACTTCTACCCCGCGACCCTGCTGCGCGACGTCCCCGCCGACGCCCGCTGCATGACCGAGGAGATCTTCGGCCCCGTCGCCCCCGTGGCGACGTTCCGTACCGAGGACGAGGCCGCGGAGCTCGCCAACTCCACGGAGTACGGGCTGGCGTCGTACGTGTTCACCGGCGACGTGCGTCGTGGGCTCGCGTTCGCCGAGCGCCTCGAGTTCGGCCTGCTGGGCCTCAACGCCGGCGTCATCTCCAACGCGGCCGCGCCGTTCGGCGGGATGAAGCAGTCCGGCACCGGCCGCGAGGGCGGCTTCGAGGGCATCGCCGAGTACCAGGAGACGCAGTACGTGGGCATGCCCCTGTGACCGGGAGGTAGCCCAGAGACCCGCGAGGTAGTTCGACGAAGGCCGAGGTAGTTCGAGAGTCCGCGAGGTAGTTGACTACCTCGCCAGAGCTCGCACTACCTCGGCCTTCTCCTCACTACCTCGCGGGGTCAGCCCCAGACGAGGCCGCGGGCTGGGTCCTCCAGCACCTTCGCGACGTCGGCCAGGTAGCGGGCGGCGAGCTCGCCGTCGACGAGCCGGTGGTCGACGGACAGGGCGAGCTGGGTGACCCAGCGCGCCTTGATCTTGCCCTTGTGGACCCAGGGCTGCTTCCGGATCGCGCCGAACGCGAGGATGCCCGCCTCCCCCGGGTTGAGGATCGGGGTACCGGTGTCGGTGCCGAAGATGCCGACGTTGGTGATGGTGATCGAGCCGTCCGCCATGTCCGCCGGCTGCGTGCGACCCGCGCGCGCCGTGGAGGTGAGGGTCGCGATCGCCTTCGCCAGGCCGAGCAGGTCGAGCGTGTGCGCGTCCTTGATGTTCGGCACGACGAGCCCGCGCGGCGTGGCGGCCGCGATCCCCAGGTTCACGTAGTGCTTGTAGACGATCTCCTGCGCGACGTCGTCCCAGCTCGCGTTGATCTGCGGGTGCCGGTTCACGGCGAGCAGCACGGCCTTCGCCGCGATGAGCAGCGGGGTGACGCGCACGTCCGCGAAGTCGCGGTCCTCCTTGAGGCGGGCGACCAGCTTCATCGTCTTGGTGACGTCGATCGTCTGGAAGACGGTCACGTGCGGGGCGGTGAACGCGCTGGCCACCATCGCCTCGGCCGTCCGCTTGCGCACCGACTTCACCGGCACGCGGGTCTGACGGCCGTCCGTGCTGACGGTGCCGGAGGCGAGCCAGGGCTGGTCGTCGTCGGGGTACGTGGCGAGCGGCTTCGGCGCGGCGCCCTCGGCGTGCGCGACGACGTCCTCCCGCGTGACGATCCCGCCCGGGCCCGTGGGGTGCACGGACGCGAGGTCGACCCCGAGGTCCTTGGCGAGCTTGCGCACCGGCGGCTTGGCCAGCACGCGGGCGCTCTGCGCCCCGGCGACGGACGACGCCGGGACGCTCGCCATCGGCTTCTCGATCGCGGGCCCGGCAGCGGCGGGAGCAGGAGCCGGACGCGGAGCAGGCGCGGGCGCCGGAGCAGGCG
>NZ_JBHUWC010000035.1:0-25294 GCF_042670225.1 Isoptericola sp. NPDC057191
GCGCCGCGCCGTCCGGATGACGACGCGGGTCGTCAGCCGTTGACGCGAGCGGCGAGGTCGCGCCCGACCTCGGCCGTCGTGCGTACTCGGTTGCCGCGCTCGACGAGGTCGGCCGCGACCGCGGCCTCCACGCGGGCGGCCTCCTCGGTGAGGCCGAGGTGGTCGAGCAGGAGCGAGACCGACAGCACGGTGGCGGTCGGGTCCGCCTTGCCCTGGCCCGCGATGTCCGGCGCCGAGCCGTGCACCGGCTCGAACATGGACGGCGCGGTGCGGTCCGGGTTGATGTTCGCCGACGCGGCGAGGCCGATGCCGCCGGTGATGGCGGCCGCCTGGTCCGTGAGGATGTCGCCGAACAGGTTGTCGGTGACGATCACGTCGAACCGCGACGGGTTGGTCGTGAGGAAGATCGTGGCCGCGTCGACGTGCAGGTAGTCCGTGGTGACGTCGGGGAACTCGGCGTTCACGGCCTCGACGGTGCGGCGCCACAGGTGCCCGGCGTGCACCAGCACGTTGTGCTTGTGCACCAGCGTGAGGTGCTTGCGGGGGCGGGCCTGGGCGCGGGCGAAGGCGTCGCGCACGACGCGCTCGACGCCGAACGCGGTGTTGACGGACACCTCGGTCGCGATCTCGTGCGGGGTGCCGACGCGCAGCGCGCCGCCGTTACCCACGTACGGACCCTCGGTGCCCTCGCGGACGACGACGAAGTCCACCTCGCCCGGGTTGGCCAGCGGGCTCGTCACGCCGGGGTACAGCTTGCCCGGTCGCAGGTTCACGTAGTGGTCGAGCGAGAAGCGGAGCTTGAGCAGCAGACCGCGCTCGAGGACGCCCGACGGCACGCTCGGGTCGCCGATCGCGCCCAGGAGGATCGCGTCGTGACCCTTGATGGCTGCCAGGTCGGCGTCGGTGAGCGTCTCGCCCGTGGCGTGCCACCGGCGCGCGCCGAGGTCGAACTCGGTCGTGGAGACCTTCACGTCCGCACCGGACACCGCCGCCTCGAGGACCGCGAGGCCCTGCTCCACGACTTCCGTACCGATGCCGTCGCCGGCCACCACTGCCAGGTCGATGCTCCGCGTCATGGGAGCGAGCCTAAGCCCACGGGGTCATGATGCGGACAGAAATCTCATTCTTCGGACACCATGCCACGTGACCTCGCAGGTCACGCGTGCACCCTCGACAAATGGCTTGTCGGGGCGACCCGGGGCGCCCACGATCGCGGCATGACCCCGGACGACGAGGACCTCCGGCCGTACTTCGACGCGGCCGCCCAGAACCTGACCTTCAACTCCCCCCTCGGCGCCGCCCGGGCGGCCGACCTCGTCGAGCGCCTCGCGCCCCCGACGCCCGACGCCCACGTCCTCGACCTCGGCTGCGGCTCCGGCGAGCTGCTGCTGCGGCTGTGCGAGCGGCACGGCCTCGCCGGCGACGGCGTCGACCGGGCGCCGGCCGACCTCGAGCGCGCCAGGCAGAGGGCGAGGACGCGAGGCCTGGGCGACCGGGTCGCCTTCCACGAGGGGGACGCGACGACGTGGGACACGACGGCGACCGTGGTGCTGAACGTCGGCGCCGGCCACATCTGGGGCTCCGCCCCCGCCGCGCTCACCGCGCTGCACCGCCGCACCGAGGCCGGCGGGAGGCTGCTGTTCGGCGACGGCGTCTACGACGCCGAGCCCGACGCCGCGGTGCGGGAGGTCTTCGGCGACCTGCCCGACCTCGCCGGCCTGGCCCGCGCCGCCACGGACGCGGGGTTCCGCGTGCTGCACGCCGCCGCCTCGTCGCAGGCGGAGTGGGACGACTTCGAGTCCGACTGGCGTGCGGGGATCGAACGCCTCGGCACGCCGGGCGCCCGCGCCTTCTCCGACCAGCGGCGCGACGAGTACCTGGGCGGCTACCGCGGCGTGGTCGGCTTCGCCTGGCTGGTGCTCACGCCCGCGTAGCCGCCCGCCCGCCGGCGCACCTGGCGGACCTCCGCGAGGCCCGGACGTTCGTCGACGAGGCGCGCGCCGTCCGCCAGGAAGCCGTTGCCTCGGAGAGCCGGCGGCGCAGCTGTCCACAGGTTGGCGCCCGCGATAGAACAGGTGTTCGAACCTCGCCTAGGATCGGGGCATGACGACGACGCTCCCCGACCCGGTCGCCGGCACCTCTGCCGGCACGGTCGACGGCGCGCGGTTGCGGGTCGAGGCGGCTCGGCTGGCCGCGCTGCCGCGCACGTGGGAGCCCTCCACGCGCGAGCTGCTCGACGAGGGATCACGCCACCAGGCCGTGGCGACAGGCAGTGCAGCGGGCACCCCGGCACCTACGCCGCCGTCGTGCCTGGCCGACCTGGACGGCGTGCTCGACGAGCTTGCCGACCTCGAGGCCCGCGTCGCGACGCTGCACGCCCGGCGCGCCGTGCTGCTGGCACGAGCCGTCGACCTGGCCGTGCTCCTGGAGCCCGACCTCGTCGACAGCAGCGACCCGGCCGTGCGCCGGGCACCCTCCGCCCGCAGGCTCGAGCTCGCCCACCGCGCCGTCGTCGCCGAGATCGCCACCATCCTGCACGTCGGCGAGCACGCCGCGGGCGGCCTCACCGACCACGCCGTCACCCTGACCGCCAAGGCACCCGCGACTCTGACCGCTCTCGGCGAGGGGCGCCTGACCTGGGCACATGCTGTCCAGGTCACCAAGCACCTCAGCGACCTCACGCCCACCGAAGCACGAGAGATCGAACGATCCGTCCTCGCCTCGACCACCGACCCTGCCACCGGCCAGATCACCTGCACGCCCACCCAGGCCGGCACCACGACCCGCCGCGCCCGCGAGTCGGCCCACCCCGTCCCGGCCGACGTCCGGCACGCCGAGGCCGCCCAGCACCGCGCGGTCTACCTCGACGAGGGCCGCGACGGCATGGCCTGGCTGGTCGCCCACCTGCCGGCGCCGTTGGCCCATGCGGCCCACGACCGACTCACGCGATCCGGCAGGCACCTCCTCGCCGATGGCGACCCGCGCACCCTGGCCCAGGCCCGCGCCGACACCCTCGCCGCCCTCCTCCTTGATGACGGCTCTCTCGATGACGGCGCGCTCGACGACGGCATGACGGGACGGAGGGCGGACGCCGTCAAGGACTGCGACATCCCCACCGTCGAACCGCCGCGCGACGGGCCGTCACTGGCGACGCTGGCCCGCTCGATCCGGCCGCGGGTCACCGTCACGGTCCCTGTGCTCTCCCTGCTCGGCATCACCGACGCTCCCGCCACGATGGACGGGCATGTCCCCATCGACCCCGGCACCGCGCGACAGCTCACCGGCCTCGCCCCGTCACTCCGGCGCATCCTCACCGACCCCGAGACCGGCACCGTCCTGTCGCACGGACGCACCACCTACGCCGTGCCCGCCGACCTCAAGGCGTTGGTCCGTGAACGCGACACCACCTGCCGCTTCCCCGGCTGTACCCACCCCGCCCAGCGAGCGGACCTCGACCACACCGTCGCCTGGGGCGACGGCGGCACCACGAACGCCACCAATCTCGCGGCGCTCTGTCGCCGACATCACGTCCTGAAACACCAGACCACCTGGAAGGTCACGCAGATCCCGGCCCCGAAGGCCCGACGACCGCACCCCTCAGCCACCCGAGGCGCAGCGGGGTCTGACGGCTGGGCCGGCACGCTCGAGTGGGTCTCCCCCACCGGCCGCCGTCACACCACCCATCCCCCGCCGATCGACACCACCCGGCACCGCTCGCTCCCCCACGGCCACGAACCACCCGGAGGTGGCAAGAACGATCCTCTGCACGAGGCAGTGCTCGCTCCTCAGCGCGAGAGGGCCGCGCCAGGGAAGCCCGCCGACACCGGTGCCGCCCTCGAGGCACCGCCGTTCTGAGGCATGGTGCCGGCCCGAAGATGCCAGGGCCTGGACCCCTGGACTGCTAGGGCCCGGACGGCCTCGGGCGAGCCCCGAGGAACGCGTGATCACCGTCGAGCGCACTGGGCAGGCTGGGCCGCCGGCTGGACCAGCCGGGTCGTTCTGGGTCAGGAGCGGAAGAGCACCTTGAACCGCTCGCAGACCACGGGCATCGCCGGGTCGAACTCGCGTCCGATCTGCGCGAGCGTCCGGCGCCAGTAGCGCTCGTGACCGTCGCGCCAGTCGGCCAGGGTGCGGTCGCCCTCCCCTTCGGCGGCGGCGTGCTCGGCGGTCACCTCGGCGAAGGGGACGGTGTCCACCTGGGTGGTCTTGATGAGGAGCCGAGGTGCACCTGCGCCGTCGAGCACGATCGACAGGTCGCCCTTGCGCGGCAGCGGCTCGTCGGCCGCCTCGTACTCCCACACGGCGGCGGCGGTACCGGACTTCACACCGTCGAGAACCAGCTGGAGCAGCTCGTCGGCCAGCTCGGGCGAGTCGCCGAACGACCACGCCGGCGGGGGCACGACGTTCTCGCTGCGCTCGCCCACCGCGCCCCCGTGGCTGGTGCGGCCGGCGCTCGGCCGGGCGACGTCCCAGAACTGTGCGATGCGGTCCGCCTGGCCGGTGTCGGTCAGGCCGCTGTCGGTCAGGCCGCTGTCGGTCAGGCCGGTCTCGTCCTGCCCCGGGTTCGCGTCGTCGGTCATGCTCCCATCCTGCCAGGCCACGCGCGTGGCACGATGCCGGGATGCTCACGCGCGTCGCCGCCTATGCCCTCGTCGTCGAGGACGACCGCATCCTGCTCCCGCACTGGTCCGCCGACACCGGGTCGGGCTGGACGATGCCCGGCGGCGGGATCGACCCCGGCGAGCACCCCGAGGACGCCGTCGTGCGCGAGCTGCGCGAGGAGACCGGGTACGAGGTCGCGCTCGACGGGCTCCTCGGCGTCGACAGCATCGTCGTCCCGACAGAGCGCAGGTACGACGTCGGCCTCGGCACCCCGACCGAGCCGATGCACGGCATCCGCATCGTGTACCGCGCGCACGTCGTCGGCGGGGAGCTGACCGTCGAGACGGACGGCTCCACCGACGACGTCGCGTGGCACCGCCTCTCCGACGTGGACGCCCTCGACCGGGTGGGGCTGGTCGACGTCGTCCGCGGCTGGGCCGGCCTGCTGGGCTGACCGGCGGGAACTACCTCGCGCGGTCACGAACTACCTCGCGTAGTCGCGAACTACCTCGCGCGGTCGCGAACTACCTCGCGCGGTCGCGGACTACCTCGCGCGGTCGCGAACTACCTCGCCAGGGCGGGGCCCTGACCTCGGCGGGCGGACGCACGTGCGGCCGCCGACCCGGGGTCTCCGGGGCGGCGGCCGCGCGCGTCGCTGCTGACGGTGTGGGTCAGCGAGCGGCGCTGCCCTCCGTGTAGTCGGAGTCAGCGGGCTTGATCCACGAGAACATCTTCCGCAGCTCGCGGCCGGTGGTCTCGATCGGGTGCGCCTCGCCCTTCTCGCGGAGCGCGGTGAACTCGGGGGCGCCGGCGTCCTGGTCGGCGATGAAGCGCTCGGCGAAGGCGCCGTTCTGGATGTCCGCGAGGACGGCCTTCATGTTCTCCTTGACGTGCGGGTCGATGACGCGCGGGCCGGAGACGTAGTCGCCGTACTCGGCCGTGTCGGAGACGGACCAGCGCTGCTTGGCGATGCCACCCTCGACCATGAGGTCGACGATCAGCTTCAGCTCGTGCAGCACCTCGAAGTACGCGACCTCGGGCTGGTAGCCCGCCTCGGTCAGCGTCTCGAAGCCGTACTGGACCAGCTGCGAGGCGCCGCCGCACAGGACGGCCTGCTCGCCGAAGAGGTCGGTCTCGGTCTCCTCGGTGAACGTGGTCTTGATGCCGCCGGCGCGGAGGCCGCCGATGCCCTTCGCGTACGAGAGGGCGAGCTCCCACGCGGAGCCGGACGCGTCCTGCTCGACGGCGACGATCACGGGCACGCCGCGGCCGTCGACGTACTCGCGGCGCACGAGGTGGCCCGGGCCCTTGGGGGCGACCATGAGCACGTCGTGGCCGGCCTCGGGCTTGATGTAGCCGAACCGGATGTTGAAGCCGTGCCCGAAGACGAGCGCCGCGCCCTCGGTGAGGTTCGGGGCGATCTCGTCGCGGTACACGTGCCGCTGGACCTGGTCCGGCGCGAGGATGACGACGACGTCCGCCTCCTTCACGGCGTCGGCGACGGTCAGCACGCGCAGGCCCTCGTCCTCGGCCTTCTTGGCGGACGCCGAGCCCTCGCGCAGGCCGACGCGGACGTCGACGCCGGAGTCGCGCAGGTTCAGCGCGTGCGCGTGCCCCTGGCTGCCGTACCCGATGACGGCGACCTTGCGCTGCTGGATGATGGACAGGTCGGCGTCGTCGTCGTAGAACAGCTCAGCCACGGTGATGCTCCTCGGTCTCGATACTTCGATTCTCGGTACTTCTGGTCGGTTTCTCGGTGGTCACCGGCAGGGGTGACGGTACGCGAACCGTGTCAGGCGGTGCGTACCCGCTCCAGCGCTCGGTCAGTGATGGACCGCGAGCCGCGGCCCACCGCGAGCGTGCCGGACTTCACGATCTCCCGGACGCCGTAGGGCTCGAGCGCGCTGAGCAGCGCGGACAGCTTCGCGGCGGTGCCGGTCGCCTCGATGACGACGGTGTCCGGCACCACGTCCACCACGTGGGCGCGGAACAGGTCGACGACCTCGAGCACCCCGGCGCGCGTGGTGGCGTCGGCCCGCACCTTGACGAGCATGAGCTCGCGCTGCACGGAGGACTCCGGGTCCAGCTCGACGATCTTGATGACGTTGACCAGCTTGTTGAGCTGCTTGGTCACGTGCTCGAGCGGGTGCTCCTCGACGTCGACGACGACCGTGACGCGCGAGATCTCCTCGTGCTCGGTGGGGCCGACGGCCAGGGAGTGGATGTTGAACGCGCGGCGCGCGAACAGCGCGCTGACGCGGGTGAGGACGCCCGGCTTGTTCTCGACCAGCACGGACAGGGTGTGACGCGACATGGTGGCTCTCCGTCTCTGCTCGCGGCCGGTCAGTCTTCGCGGTCCCACGCGGGCGAGATGCCGCGCGCGTACTGGATGTCGTCGTTCGGAACCCCCGCGGCGACCATCGGCCACACCATGGCGTCGCGCGAGACCTGGAAGTCGATGACCACCGGGCGGTCGTCGATCTCCTGCGCCCGCTTGATCGCGGCGTCGACCTCGTCCTCGCGCTCCACGCGGATGCCCTCGCAGCCGTAGGCGTCGGCGAGCTTCACGAAGTCGGGGATGCGCCGCGTGCCGTGCCCGGTGTGCAGGTCGGTGTTGGAGTACCGCTCCTCGTAGAAGAGCGTCTGCCACTGCCGGACCATGCCGAGCGAGCTGTTGTTGATCAGCGCCACCTTGATCGGGATGTCGTTGATCGCGCAGGTCGCGAGCTCCTGGTTGGTCATCTGGAAGCAGCCGTCGCCGTCGATGGCCCACACCTCGCGGTCGGGCTCGCCCACCTTGGCGCCCATCGCGGCCGGGACCGCGAAGCCCATCGTGCCCAGGCCGGCCGAGTTGAGCCACGTGCGGGGACGCTCGTAACGGATGAACTGCGCCGCCCACATCTGGTGCTGCCCCACGCCCGCGGCGTAGATCGCGTCCGGGCCGGCGAGCTCGCCCAGCCGGGAGATCACGTGCTGCGGGGACAGGTGTCCGTCGGCGGTGGGCGTGTACCCGAGCGGGTAGGTCTCGCGCCACGTGTCGAGCTGGTGCCACCAGGCGGCCAGGTCGGGGCGGCCCACCTTGGCGTGCTCGGCCTCGAGGGCCGGCACCAGGTCGGCGATCACCTCGCGCAGGTCCCCGACGATCGGCACGTCCACGGGCCGGTTCTTGCCGATCTCCGCGGGGTCGATGTCGGCGTGCACGACGGCCGCGTGCGGCGCGAAGCTCGACAGCCGGCCGGTCACCCGGTCGTCGAACCGGGCGCCGAGGGCGACCACGAGGTCGGCCTTCTGCAGCGCAGCCACCGCGGGCACCGTGCCGTGCATGCCGGGCATGCCCAGGTGCTGCGGGTGGCTGTCGGGCACGGCTCCGCGCGCGGTGAGCGTCGTGACGACGGCGGCCCCCGAGACGTCGACCAGACGGCGCAGCGCCTCCGACGCGCCCGAGCGGATGACGCCGCCGCCCACGTACAGCACCGGGCGGCGGGCGGTGGCGAGCAACTTCGCGGCCTCGCGGATCTGCTTGGCGTGCGGCTTGGTCACCGGGTGGTAGCCGGGCAGGGCCAGTTCCTGCGGCCAGGAGAACGTGGTGCGCGCCTGCATCGCGGACTTCGCGATGTCCACCAGCACCGGCCCGGGCCGGCCGGTCGAGGCGATGTGGAACGCCTCGGCGATGGTGCGCGGGATCTCGGCAGGGTCGGTGACGAGGTAGGAGTGCTTGGTGATCGGCATCGTGATGCCGACGATGTCCGCCTCCTGGAACCCGTCGGTGCCGATGAGCGACTGCGCCACCTGACCCGTGATCGCGACCAGCGGCACCGAGTCCATGTGCGCGTCGGCGAGCGGGGTGACGAGGTTCGTCGCGCCGGGGCCGGAGGTCGCCATCGTGACGCCGACCTTGCCCGTCGCGTGGGCGTAGCCCTGGGCCGCGTGGCCGCCGCCCTGCTCGTGCCGCACCAGGACGTGGCGGATCTGCTTCGAGTCCATGAGCGGGTCGTAGAGCGGAAGGATGGCGCCGCCCGGGATGCCGAAGACGTTCTCGACGCCGACCGACTCGAGGGAACGGACGATCGACTCGGCGCCGGTGACCTCCTCACCGGACACTGCTCGGTCGGCGGGGCGCGCGGTGCGCGCGGCCACCTGGGCGGGGGTCGGGTTCGGCTGGACCATCGGTCTCTCCTGCCGGTCGGTCTGGGCGAGGGGTCTGGCGAAGGGTTGTCCGTGCAATAAAAAAGCCCCCGGTCCCGACACTGCGGGACTGACGAGGGTGAGCGCGCTGACGAAGCCTGGTGCGTGGGCCTAGTCGGCGCGCCCGGGAAGAAGTACTACGAGGATCGTCTGCACGGATCGAACGTTACGCCCGCCACCTCCCGATGTCACGTCGTGAGCCCGGTGTCCCATCATGCGGACAGCATGCGGGACGCCGGGCTCACGAGCTGCGGGGACGCGGGGAGGTCAGCTCACGTCACGACGGCGGAAGACGACGACGGCGACGAGCAGCAGAACGACGGTGAGCGCGAGGAGGTAGAGCCCGCCCTGCGTCTGGGAAACCACCTTCTCGACCCATGTGCACTCGACGATGCCGGACTCCCCCGGCGCGCACCGCTCGGTGTTGTAGATGGCACCGCCCTGGAGCCACGCGCTGAGGTTGACGACCGGGCTCCAGCGCTGGGCGACGTCGAAGGCTCCCGTGACGAGCGTCCCGACCCACGCGACGACCGCCGCGACGCCGATCGCGGCCGCTGCGTGCCGGAAGATCGCGCCCAGCGCGGCCCCGATCATTGCGAGCGCCGTCGACTCCACGACGAGACGCCCGCCGAAGCCGGCGATCTCCGCCCACCCCGACGCCGTGAGGTCGCCGACCGTGTCGAAACTTGCGTACACGGCGTACACCCCGCCGATCAGGGCGACCGTACCGAGCACCGTGATGGGGATCGTCCCAGCACCGGCGGCGACCGCCTTCGACCAGAACACCCGGCGTCGCCGAGGCTCGAACGTCAGCCACAGGCCGAGAGCACCTGAGCTCGTCTCTGCGGTCACGAAGCTCACGCCCAGCACGAACGCGATCGCGACGACGGCGAGCGCCGTGGTCGCGATGCGCTGGGTGCCCGCCCCCCAGTCGATCCACATCGAAGTGCTGATCGCCGCGGCCCGGGAGTCGACGTCGGCGGGGTCCAGACCACGTTCCTCGGCGTAGGCGCCGAGGTCGGTGGAGTCCGAGGCCGGCGGCACGAAGTAGGGCTCGGGCGGCAGGTACCAGTCGAGACGCGGCTCCATGTCGTCGCAGCCGTAGTTGGCGGCCGGGTCCGGGTCGGACTCCTCGGACTCCTTGCAGTCCGCGACCTGCTCGTCGCCGGACTCCTGCCAGTTCTTCAGCTCTTGCTCGTACATCGCCTGGGCCTCGGCGAGCTCCGCGTCCGAGGGGGGCTTTGCGCTCCCGTACGCCGAGAACGCCGTCAGCGCGGCGACCGCGATCACCCCGAGCAGCGCCCACCAGGTGAGCCGGCGCGCCCATAGCCTCCGCAGCTCGACCCGCAGCAGGCGGCTCATGCGTCCACCTCCGTCGTCGTGCCGTGCCCGGCGGCGTGCGCAGGCTCGGGCGGGGTGCCGCCCCGCTTGGTCCGGCCACCCTTGTGGGTGTGGCCCCCGGGCGTCTCGTGCGCGGTGAGGCCCAGGAACACCGACTCCAGGTCGGCCTGGAGCGGCGCGAGCTCGTGCACCCACACGCCGCGCTCCCCCAGCGCGCGGTTCACCGCGCCGGGGTCGGCGGCGCCGTCCACGACGAGGGCGTCGTGCTCGCGGCGCACCAGCAGCCCGCCGGTCTCCAGCACGCTCGTCGCGATCGTGACGTCCTCCGGGGACACGCGCAGGCGGACCGACCGCGTGGCCGTGCCGGCGCCGATGAGGTCGGCCACCCGCCCGGACGCGACGAGGCGCCCGCGGGCGACGATCGAGACCGTGTCCGCGATCTGCTCCACCTCGGCGAGGATGTGGCTGGAGACCAGCACCGTCTTGCCCTGGTCGGCCAGGCCGCGCATCGTCTGGCGGATCTCCCGGATGCCCGCGGGGTCGAGCCCGTTGGTCGGCTCGTCGAAGATCAGCAGGTCCGGGTCCTTGAGGAGCGTCCCGGCGATGGCGAGCCGCTGCTTCATCCCGAGGGAGTAGGTGCGGTACTTGTCGCGCTCCCGCCCGGTGAGCCCGACCTCGTCGATGACGGCGTCCACGCGGCCCGCGGGCGCGCCGATCGCGTCGGCGAGCAGGCGCAGGTTGCGGCTGGCGCTGAACGCCGGGAAGAACTTGGGGCTCTCGACGATGGCGCCCACCCGGCCCACGACCTCCGGCAGCCGCTTCGGCACCTCGTGGCCGAAGATCGTGGCGGTGCCGCGGTCGGGCCGGACCAGCCCGAGAAGCATGCGGATCGTCGTCGTCTTCCCCGAGCCGTTCGGGCCCAGGAAGCCGTGCACCCCGCCCACCGGCACCCGCAGGTCGAGCCCCTCGACCCCGACCGACCTCCCCCGCACGCTGCGGTACGTCTTGCGCAGGCCTCGCGTCTCGATCGCGAGATCTGCGCCGGCTGTCTCGGACACCGCCACCTCCTCGTGGCCGCGGGGTCACCGGGCCGGGTCGCCGCCCCGGTCGCTCCGGTGCGCGCCCCGGAGCCTAGCGGCTGGTCAGCCGGCGTGCCGAGAGCTCTGCCAGGTCAGGCGCCCCACGCCTCGGCACGGCCGGGGATGACGGCGATGTCCACCTCGTTGCCCTCCGGGTCGGCGACGGTGCGGAAGAACGGCGCCTCGGCGTCGCGCACCACCCGGCCGCCGGCGGCCACGGCCGCCGCGACCCGCGCGTCCGCGACGTCGCCCGGCACCATGACGTCCACGTGGATCCGGTTGCGCTGCTCGCGCGGGGCGGTCATGGGCTGCAGGAACACCGACGGCCCGCGCAGGAGCGGGTCGTACAGGTCCGTCTCGCCTCGAGCCCGGTAGCCGAGCGCCGCGACCCAGAACGCCTGCACGGCGGGGACGTCGAGCGCGTCGAAGGTCAGCTGCACGTCCCGCAGCTGCGCCGGCTCGGCCCGCACCCCCAGGTCGCGCGCGGCCGCCTGCGCCTGCTGCGCGACCCGGAGGCGGGCGGCATCGACCCACCCGTCCTCCGGCGGCCCGACCCGCAGGGTGACGCCCGAGTAGCGCAGGTCGGCGAACAGCGGCACGCCCGCCTCCTCCGCCGCGCGAGCGGCGCGTGCGACGAGCTCGACGCCCAGGTCGAACCCGCCCGTGACGTAGTGCGCGCTGGCTCCCTGCAGCACCCGCCAGTCCTCCACGCCGCCCGCCGCGCGGAACTCCTCCGGGGTGAGCAGACCCTCCTCCAGGTCCTCGTCGAAGCCCTCCCAGGAGACGATGTCGGCCTCGTTACCCTCGGCGTCCGCGAGCGTCCACCAGTGCGGCACGAACTCCTCCGTCGTGACCCGCCCGCCGGCCGCGAGCGCCGCGTCGACCCGCGCCTGCCGCACGTCGTGCGGCACGAAGACGTCCAGGTGCAGGCGGTTGCGCAGGGGCCGCGGCTCGGACATCTCCTGGAACCACACGCCGGGCCAGCGGGAGTGGGGGTCCCTGAGGTCCTCACCCGTGCGCTCGTGCCCCAGCACGACGCCCCAGAACGGCATCACCTGCTCGCGCTCCGCCGCGTCGATCGTCAGCTCCACCTCCTGCACGCCGGCCGGGTCGGCCGCCAGCCCCAGGTCTGCGGCGGCGGCGGACACCTCGCGCGCCAGCGCGACGTCGCGCTCGCTCAGGCCGTCCACGTCGTGGGAGACCACGCGCACGACGACGCCGTCCGCGCGCAGGTCGACGTCGGGGTGGTGGTCGGCGCCGTCCGCGAGCACCCGTACCCGTTCCAGGAGCACCGCGCCCTCCCCGGGCGACCGTGTGCGGAACAGTGCGCTCGCGCCCCGGCCCAGGGCCCGCCAGTCGGCCGTGCCTTCCGCGGCCTCGAACCCTGCCGGCGTGATCTCGTCGGCCATCGGTCGCTCCGTCCGTCGCGCTGCCTCGTCCCCCGCCCGGTCCACCCTGCCCCGGTGCCGCAGGCTTCGCGCGACGAGGGTCGGACGTCAGCGGCGCCCGGCCTGCTCGACCGGGATCTCCAGCTCGCGGGCAGCGTCGCTGATCCGGCGGGCCAGGTCCACGTCACGGTCGGTCAGGCCTCCGGAGTCGTGCGACGACGTGCGCACCGTCACCGTGGTGTACCGCAGGTCGACGTCGGGGTGGTGGTTCACCGCGTCGGCGATCTCGGCGATCGCGTCCACGAACCGCGCCCCGGCGGCGAAGGACCCGGTGCGGAAGACGGCGGTGGCGGAGCCGTCGTTCGCGCGCCAGTCGGCGACGCCGTCGGCGTGGGTGAACTGCTTCGGCGTCATCGAGTCGGTCATGGCCTCAGCATCGCCCGGCGGACCGCACCTCGCCTGGCGACGCTCAGCCGGTGACGGCGCTCGGCTCGGGGTCGTCGTCGAACGCCGGGAGCCCGTCGATGCTCGTGCGGTTCTTCAGCCGCCGGTAGGCCGCCTGCCCCTCGACTCCCTTGCGGTCCATGTACGGCGGCAGCAGGTCGCGCTCCCCCACATGGTCCATCAGCGGGACGCCGTAGCCGCAGGAGTCCGACACGCGCTCGACGTCGACGACGATCACCGCGCGGGCACCCCGGCGCTCCGGGAACCGCGGCGCCCACGACGCGTACTCGTCGTCGTACAGCGTCACGACCCGGCCACGGCCGTGCAGGCGGACGATGTTCGGCGGCCCGTCGAACGCGCAGAACATGAGCGTGATCCGCCCGTTCTCGCGCAGGTGCGCGATGGTCTCGGCCCCGGACGCGGTGAGGTCGAGGTACGCGACGGTGTGCTCGTCGACCACGACGAACGACCCGTCGACGCCCTTCGGCGAGACGTTGACGTGCCCGTCGGCCGCCAGCGGGGCGGACGCGACGAAGAACATGTGCTGGGCCTCGACGAACGCCCGCAGGCGACCGTCGATCTTCTCGTGCACCTTGCCCACGACCACTCCTCGCCTCGATGCCGTCGCCCCGCGCGAGCACGTCACGGGGCGTCGCGAGCCTAGACCGAGCCGCCGCGAGACTCAGCCCAGGACGGCGCCCTTGGAGGCCGACTGCACGAGCTTCGTGTACTTCGCCAGCACCCCCCGCGTGTACCCGTGCGACAGCGGCGACCAGCCGTCGCGCCGGGCGGCCAGCTCGGCGTCGTCGACCAGCAGGTCCAGGGTCTTGCGCGCGACGTCGAGGCGGATGCGGTCGCCGTCGCGCACGAACGCGATCGGCCCCGCGTCCACCGCCTCGGGTGCGATGTGCCCCACGCACAGCCCGGTGGTGCCTCCGGAGAACCGTCCGTCGGTCACGAGGAGCACGTCCTTGCCGAGCCCGGCGCCCTTGATCGCGCCCGTGATGGCGAGCATCTCCCGCATCCCCGGGCCGCCCTTGGGGCCCTCGTACCGGATCACGACGACGTCCCCGGCGGTGATGGTGCCGTCCTCGAGCGCGTCGAGCGCGGCGCGCTCCCGCTCGAAGACGCGGGCCGTGCCCTCGAAGACGTCGGAGTCGAAGCCGGCCGACTTCACCACCGCACCCTCGGGGGCGAGCGACCCGTGCAGGATCGTGATGCCGCCCGTCGGGTGGATCGGCCGGTCCAGGGCGCGCAGGATCTTGCCGTCCGGGTCGGGCGGGTCGATGTCCGCGAGGTTCTCCGCGACCGTGCGGCCCGTGACGGTGAGGCAGTCGCCGTGCAGCAGCCCCGCGTCTAGCAGCGCCTTCATCACCACCGGCACCCCGCCGATCCGGTCGACGTCGTTCATGACGTAGCGCCCGAACGGCTTCAGGTCACCCAGGTGCGGCACTCGGTCGGCCACCCGGGAGAAGTCGTCGAGGGTCAGCTCGACCTCCGCCTCGTGCGCGATGGCGAGCAGGTGCAGCACGGCGTTGGTGGACCCGCCGAACGCCATCACCACCGCGATGGCGTTCTCGAAGGCCTCCTTGGTGAGGATCTGCCGGGCGGTGATGCCGCGCCGCAGCAGCTCGACCACCGCCTCGCCCGACGCCTGCGCGAACGCGTCGCGGCGCCGGTCCGCCGAGGGCGGCGCGGCCGAGCCCGGCAGCGACATGCCCAGCGCCTCGGCCGCCGACGCCATGGTGTTCGCCGTGTACATCCCGCCGCAGGCCCCCTCGCCCGGGCAGATGGCCCGCTCGATGCGACCGACGTCCTCCTCGCTCATCAGCCCGCGGGCGCACGCGCCGACGGCCTCGAACGCGTCGATGATCGTGACGTCCTTCTCGGTGCCGTCCGACAGCTTCACCCAGCCCGGCATGATCGAGCCGGCGTAGAGGAACACGCTGGCGAGGTCGAGCCGGGCGGCGGCCATGAGCATGCCGGGCAGCGACTTGTCGCACCCCGCGAGGAGCACGGACCCGTCGAGCCGCTCCGCCTGCATCACCGTCTCCACGGAGTCCGCGATGACGTCCCGCGACACGAGCGAGAAGTGCATCCCCTCGTGCCCCATGGAGATGCCGTCCGAGACCGAGATCGTGCCGAACTCCAGCGGGTACCCGCCGCCCGCGTGCACGCCGTGCTTCACCGCCTGCGACAGCCGGTCGAGCGACAGGTTGCACGGCGTGATCTCGTTCCACGAGCTCGCCACGCCGATCTGCGGCTTCGCGAAGTCGTCGTCGCCGAGCCCGACGGCGCGCAGCATGCCACGCGCGGCCGTCGCCTCCAGCCCGTCGGTGACCTGGCGGGAACGGGGCTTGAGGTCGGGTGTGCGGTCCTGTGCGGCGGTGGCGTCGGCGCTCATGGACTCACTGTAGGAGCGGCACCCTCTCCGGTCGCGGCGGACGGCGGGCTCGCGGCGGGGGCGGACCCCCGGAGCTCGCCGACACCGGCCCACTGCTGGAGGCGGGCGATCACCAGGCCGGGTGCGAGGTCGTACGCCGGCAGCGTGCTCTTGCCGCCCGCGTGCTCGACGATGACGCGGTCGGACCAGGAGGGCCGGTTCGGGACGTTCCCGCGCACCGCACGGACGTCCGTGCGGGCTATGGTCAGCGGCCGACGACGCCGCTCCACCCGCAGCTCCTCCTCGGTCAGGACGAGCTGCCCGCTCCGGAACGCCACGATGCGCGCGATCGCTGCCGCCATCCCGAGCGCCGCCGTCACGGCAAGGATGATCGCCGGCCACTCCACGGCGCCAAGGAGCCGGACGGTGAAGAGGGTGAACAGGCAGGTCCAGGTGACGAGCAGCCCCCACGCCAGGCGGGGTTGCCGCGGTGTACGTGCGACCACGTCACGCATGCGCACCCCCTCCCGAGATCTCGGCGGCTGAGGCCCGGGCAAGAGCCCGTCGCCGCCGCGCTCCTCACTCTCCCGGCTGGTCCGCGCGCTCGCCCGGCGTACCCATGACCTCGACCAGCGCGTCGCGGACCGCCTCCACGCCGACGCGCACCTCGTCGAACGACGTCGACAGGGGCGAGAGCCCGAGCCGCAGGCCGTTCGGCCGGCGGAAGTCGGGGATCACCCCGCGCTCCCACAGCAGCGGCAGGGTGCGCTCGAACGCGTCGTGGTCCACCGTCACGTGGCTGCCGCGACGGTCGTCGTCGCGCGGCGACGCGACCCGGACGCCGTGCGGCACCAGCAGGTCGTCCACCAGCTCCAGCGCGTACCGGGTGAGCGCCACCGACTTCGCGCGGACCGCGTCCAGGCCGGCCTCGTCGAGCAGGTCGAGCATGTCCTGCATCGCCAGCATGCCGACGATCGCGGGCGTCCCGGACAGGAACCGCCGCACGCCGGGGTGCGGCGCGTAGGCGGGGCCCATCTCGAAGGGCCGGTCGCTGCCCATCCAGCCCTGGATCGGCTGGACCAGCTCGTCCTGCAGGTCCGCGCGCACGTACCCGAACGCGGGCGACCCTGGCCCGCCGTTGAGGTACTTGTACGTGCAGCCCGCAGCCAGGTCCGCGCCCCACGCGTCCAGCGCGACGGGGACGGCGCCCGCGGAGTGGCACAGGTCCCACAGCACGAGCGCCCCGGCCTCGTGCGCGCGACGCGTGATCTCGGCGGCGTCGCTCACGTAGCCCGAGCGGTAGGCGACGTGGCTGAGGACGACGAGCGCCGTGCGGTCGGTCAGCAGCGCGGACACCTGGTCGGGCGTCACGCCGCCGTCGTGCTCGGGAGCGATCCAGCGCAGCGTGGCCCCGTGCTCGCGCGCGACGCCCTCCAGCACGTAGCGGTCGGTCGGGAAGTTGCCCGAGTCGAGGACGATCTCGTCGCGCCCGGCGACCCGCGGCGAGGACAGCGCCGCCCGCACCAGCTTGTACAGGACGACCGTCGTGGAGTCCGCGACGAACGTCTGCCCGGGCGCGGCGCCGAGCGTGACCGCGCCGATCCGGTCTCCGACCCGCAGCGGCAGGTCGTACCACTCCTCGTCCCAGCCGCGGATGAGGCGAGCACCCCACACCTCGGTCGCGAAGCGCGCGAGGCGCTCGGCCGACGCTCGCGTGGGGCGGCCGAGCGAGTTGCCGTCGAGGTAGGCGGTCACCTCGTCGGAATCGACGAACGCGGGGCGGAACCGGGCCAGCGGGTCGGCGGCGTCGAGCGCGGCGGCCCGGTCGCGCCCGGTCACGGCGTCGGTGGTCATGCGGTTCCTCCGGTCTCGGTAGGCAGGTCGGTGGGCACGTCGGTGGGCAGGTCAGGGGTCGGCGGGACGAAACCAGGGTCCCGCAGGTCCGCGAGATCGAGGACGGTGGCGCGGGCGAGCCATGCCGCGTGGACGTGGCCGTCGTCGGTCCGTGCGGGAGCGGGGCCGGGCACGAACGACACGAGCCCGGCGGGCGGGTCGTCGCCCACCAGCGCCGCGAGCAGCGAGCGCCGGCCGAGCCCGGCCGTCGCGAGCGCGGCGAGCTCGCGCGCGTTCAGGCCGACCGGCAGCGGGCCGTTGCCCAGGTCCGTGCCGTAGCGGACCCGGCCCCCCGCCACGGCGAAGCGCGCCACGTTGTCGAGCGCGACCTCGTGCTCGGGGGTGGGGTCGCCCCAACCGTGGATGTCGAGCGTGCTGACCCACGTCATCGGCGATCGCGTCGTCCCCCCGGCGGCCATGGCCGCGAGCAGCGCGTCGGGCAGGCGCTCGCTGAACGGGGCGTGCGCCAGGCGGTCGACGCCCGCCCCGAACGCCCGCGCCGCCTGCCCCGGCCCTTCCGCGTGGGCGACGACGTCGCGGCCGCGGGCGTGCGCGCGCTCGACGACGGCGGCGAGGGTGGCGTCGTCGGGCACGGGTCCTGCCGTGCCGTGCAGCGCGACCTTGACGAACGACGCCCCGGCGTCCACCTGCCGGTCCACGGCCGCGGCCGCCGCGGACGGGTCGCCGATCTCCTCGACGGCGCCCGCAGGCGCCCACGACCGGTCGGACGGGTAGCCGCCGGGTGCGGTGAGGAACGCGCCGGCGAACGCGACGCGTGGGAGGGCGGGGTCGGCAGCAAGGTCGGCGATCACCCGGGGGATCCAGCCCAGGTCGTGCACGGCGGCGACGCCGCGGGCGCGCAGCGGCGCCGGGTCCACGAGGCCGAGGTGCACGTGCGCATCGGTGAACGGGGGCAGCAGCGTGCCGGCCTCCTCCAGCCGCCGACGCACCGGTGCGGGGACGTCGGCGGGCAGGACGACCGGGGCGACCCCCGGGGGCACGACCAGCGGGCGGGTCACGACCGCGCGGCCGGGCCGGCGGTCGCGCCGATCTCGGTGCGCACGGCGAACAGCTCGGGGAAGAACGTGAGGTCGAGCGCCCGCTGCAGGAAGCCGACGCCGCTGGACCCGCCGGTGCCGCGCTTGGTGCCGATGATCCGCAGCACGGTCTTCATGTGCCGGAACCGCCACAGCTGGAAGTTGTCCTCCAGGTCGACGAGCTCCTCGCAGGTCTCGTACGCCGACCAGTCGGACTCCGGCTCGGCGTAGATGCGGCGGAACACCTCGACCAGGTCGTCGTCGAGCGTGTGCGCGGTCGTGACGTCGCGGTCGAGCACGCGCTGCGGCACGTCGTGACCGTGCCGGGCGAGGTAGCGCAGGAACTCGTCGTACACGCTCGGCTCGGCCAGCAGGCGGGCGAGCTCGGCGCGCGCCTCCGGCTCGGCGTCGAACACGGCGAGCATGCGGGCGTTCTTGTTGCCGAGCAGGAACTCGACCGCGCGGTACTGCCAGGACTGGAAGCCGGAGGCGTTCCCGAGGAACCCGCGGAACTGCGCGTACTCGCTCGGCGTGAGGGTCGCGAGCACCGACCACTGCTCGGTGAGCGTGCGCTGCACGTGCTTGACCCGCGCGATGCGCTTGAGCGCCGCCCCGAGCTCGTCCGCCGCGAGAAGGTCGCGCGCGGAGACGAGCTCGTGCAGGACGAGCTTGAGCCACAGCTCCGTCGTCTGGTGCTGCACGATGAACAGCATCTCGTCGTGGTGCGCCGGGGTGCTGATCGGCTCCTGGGCGGCGAGCAGACGGTCCAGGTGCAGGTAGGAGCCGTACGTCATGCGCTCGCGCAGGTCGGTGACGATGCCCGGCTCCAGCTCGCGCTCGTTGTCGGACGCGGGGCGGGGGTGGTCGGCCATGGCGCGGAGCCTATGCCACGGCCGACGACCCCGTCCCCTCGCGGGCGCCGGTCAGGTCAGCGCCCGGTCAGGTCAGCGCCGGGTGATGAGCGAGACGTCGCGCACGGCGCCGCGGTCGGCGGACGTCGCCATCGCCGCGTAGGCCTGGAGCGCCGGGGACACGTAGCGGTCGCGGTTCTCGGGCTGCCACGGGTTCTCCCGGGCCTCCATCTTGGCGCGCCGCTCCGCGAGCACCTCGTCCGGCACGTGCAGGCGGATCAGGCGGGTGTCGACGTCGATCTCGATCTCGTCGCCGTCCTCGACCAGGCCGATGACGCCGCCGGCGGCCGCCTCGGGCGAGACGTGCCCCACCGAGATGCCGCTCGACCCGCCGGAGAACCGGCCGTCGGTGATGAGCGCGCACACCTTGCCCAGACCGCGGCCCTTGATGAACGACGTCGGGTAGAGCATCTCCTGCATGCCCGGGCCGCCGGACGGGCCCTCGTACCGCACCACCACGACGTGACCCGGCTTCACCTGCTTGGTGAGGATCTTCTCGACGGCGTCCTCCTGCGACTCGCAGACGAGCGCGGTGCCGACGAAGTGGAAGACGTCGGGGTCGACGCCTGCCGTCTTGAACACGGCGCCGTCCTCGGCGAGGTTGCCGCGCAGCACCGCCAGGCCGCCCTCCACGGTGTACGCGTGCTCGAGGTCGCGGATGCACCCGTCGGCCGCGTCCGTGTCGAGGCTCTCCCACACGTTCGACGTCGAGAACGCCTGCGTGGTGCGCACCCCACCGGGGGCGGCGTGGAACAGCTCGACGGCCTGGGCCGTGGCCTTGCCGCCGCGGACGTCCCAGTCGTCCAGCCAGCCGCGCAGCGTGGGCGAGTGCACGGAGGTGACGTCGTGGTCGAGCAGCCCGGCGCGGTCCAGCTCCCCGAGCAGGGCGGGGATGCCGCCGGCGCGGTGCACGTCCTCCATGTGGAAGCTCGGGTGGTTCGGCGCGACCTTGCTCAGGCACGGCACCCGGCGGCTGATCGTCTCGATGTCGGACAGGTCGAAGTCGACCTCGCCCGCCTGCGCCGCGGCCAGGATGTGCAGCACCGTGTTGGTGGACCCGCCCATCGCCACGTCGAGGGTCATCGCGTTGGAGAACGCCGCCTTGGTCGCGATCGACCGGGGGGCCGCGGAGTCGTCCTCGTCGTCGTAGTAGCGCCTGGCCAGGTCGACGATGGTGCGGCCGGCCTCGAGGAACAGCTCCTTGCGGGCGCTGTGCGTGGCCAGCGTGGAGCCGTTGCCCGGCAGCGACAGGCCCAGCGCCTCGGTGAGGCAGTTCATCGAGTTCGCGGTGAACATGCCGGAGCACGAGCCGCACGTGGGGCAGGCGTTCTCCTCGACCTGGGCGAGGGCGCTGTCGGACACGTTGTCGTCGGCCGAGTAGTTGATCGCGTTGATGAGGTTGAGCGGGGTCTTCGCGACACCGTCGGCCACGATCGCCTTGCCGGCCTCCATCGGGCCGCCCGACACGAAGATCACCGGGATGTTGAGCCGCAGCGCCGCGTTGAGCATGCCCGGCGTGATCTTGTCGCAGTTGGAGATGCACACGAGGGCGTCGGCGCAGTGCGCGTTGACCATGTACTCGACCGAGTCGGCGATGAGGTCGCGGCTGGGCAGCGAGTAGAGCATGCCGCCGTGGCCCATCGCGATGCCGTCGTCGACGGCGATCGTGTTGAACTCCTTGGCCACGCCGCCGGCTTCCTGGATCGCGGAGGCGACGAGGTCGCCCATGTCCTTGAGGTGGACGTGGCCCGGGACGAACTGCGTGTACGAGTTCGCGATCGCGACGATCGGTTTGCCGAAGTCCTCCGCGCCCATGCCGGTCGCGCGCCACAGCGCGCGGGCACCGGCCATGTTGCGGCCGTGGGTGGACGTCCGAGAGCGCAGGGGGCGGCTCATGTCAGCTCCTTCGACGAGTGGTGCCGCGCGTCGCTGACGACGCGCACGAGCACGCTACGCCCGCCGTCCCGGATCGCGGGCGAGATGTCCGCCCAGTGGTCGATCGGCCTGCTCAGGAGGCTCCGGCGCTGTGGGTGCGCTCGAGCTCGTCCGCGTGGCGGATGTGCCGCGTGACCCACGGGGCGAGCAGCAGCAGGAGCCCCGCGAACACCAGCGCCACGATGCCGATCCCTCCGAAGTACTGCGTGTCGGACACGCCCTCGGTCGCCTCGATGGTCTGCGCGGTGATCGCCTGGCCGGCGGCCGACGACAGGAACCACAGCGCCATCGCCTGCCCGCGGAACGCCCGCGGCGCGAGCAGCGTGGTGGCGGCGATGCCGACCGGCGACAGGCACAGCTCGCCGAGCGTCTGGATGACGTAGACGCCCATGAGGACCCACGGCGGCGCGAGCTCGTCCGCGAAGACCTCCGACATCCCCGCGAGGAACAGGAACGACAGCGCCGCGAGGGTCAGGCCCATGACGAACTTGTAGGCCGTGGGCGGCCGGTCCCCCGTCTTCGTCCAGATCCACGCGAACACGGGTGCCAGGATGATGATCGTCGCAGGGTTGACCGACTGGAAGAACGCCGGGGACAGGTCGATGCCGAACAGCTGCAGCTCGGTCCGGTCGGCGGCGAACTGCGTCAGCGTGGTGGCCGCCTGCTCGAAGATCATCCAGAACAGCATCGCGGCGACGAACAGCGGCACATAGGCGAGCACCCGCGGGCGCTCGGCGTCCGTCACGCGCTTCGAGCGGTACATGACCGTGAGCAGCACGATCGGCGTCGCCAGCGCGAGGTAGGACACCGCGTCGATGAACGTCTCCGTGCTCCACCCGCCGGCGATCAGCACCGCCACCACGGTCGCGAGGACGATGGCGCCCACCACGATCAGGCCGAGACGCACGACCGCCGGCCGGTCCTCCCGGGTGATCGGGTTCGGCACGTCCGTGCCGGCCTTGCCGAGGTACTTGTAGCCGGCCACGAAGAAGACCAGCGCGATCGCCATGCCGATCGCGGCCACCGAGAAGCCCGCGTGGTAACCCCACGCGCGCTGCACGGAGCCCACGATGAACGGCGAGAAGAACGACCCCAGGTTGATCCCCATGTAGAAGATCGAGAACGCCGGGTCGCGACGCGGGTCGTCGCGGGAGTACAGCTCGCCGACCATCGAGGACACGTTCGGCTTGAGCAGGCCGGTGCCGAACGCGACGAGGCCGATGCCGAGCATCGAGAAGCCGTACGTCGGGACGGTGAGCGACAGGTGGCCGGCGGCGATGATGATGCCGCCGTACAGCACGGAGCGGCGGGCCCCGACCACCCGGTCCGCCAGCCAGCCGCCGACGACGGACAGCAGGTAGACCGACGTGCCGTAGATGGAGACGAACGCGGCGCCCGTCGTCGCGTCCATCCCGAGGCCGCCGTTCGCGACCGTGTCGGTCAGGTACAGCAGCAGGATGGCCCGCATGCCGTAGTAGCTGAACCGCTCCCAGGCCTCGGTGGTGGCGAGCGTCATCAGGCCGCGCGGGTGGCCGAAGAAGGCACGGTCCCCCTCGTGCTCAGGGTGCGGCGTCGATGGCGCGGCCTGGTCCGTCATACGGAAACTGTGGCACCGGCCGCGGACGACGGCGACCGCAGCGGCACACCTCGGGCGCCCTCCTCCGCGGCACGCCCGTACGGTGGTGGGGTGCCTGCGACCGTGATGTGGTTCCGCCGCGACCTGCGGCTCTCCGACAACCCGGCCCTCCTCGCCGCGGTCGAGCGAGCCCGGGCCGGCGACGGCGAGGTCGTCGGGCTGTACGTGCTGGACGACGCCCTGTGGCGGCGCGCCGGCGCCAACCGGCTCGCCTACCTCGTGAGCTCCCTGTCCGCCCTGGGCGAGGCGTGCGGGGGGCGGCTGGTCGTGCGACGCGGAGACCCGCGCACGGTCGTCCCGGACGTCGTGCGGGCCGTGGGCGCGCAGGAGGTGCACGTCGCCGCCAGCCACGAGCCGCGGGGCCGGTCGCGCGACGACGACGTGGAGGCGCGGCTCGCGGCGGCCGGCGTCGCCCTCGTGCGCACCGGCTCGGCCTACGCCGTCTCCCCCGGGCGCCTGCGCACCGGCGGGGGCACGCCGTACCAGGTCTTCACGCCGTTCCGTGCGGCGTGGCTCGACCACGGGTGGCGCGCCCCGGCGACCCGGCCGCGGGAGATCCCCTGGGCGGAGCTGCCGTCCGACGACCTGCCCGCGGCGCCGCCCACCGAGGCGACGCTCCCGCGTGCGGGCGAGGAGGCCGCGCGCCGTCGCTGGCACGACTTCGTCCGCGACGGCCTGGCCGGGTACGCCACGGACCGCGACCGCCCCGACCTGGACGGCACGTCAGCCATGTCCGTGCACCTGCGCTGGGGCGAGGTGCACCCGCGCACCCTGCTCGCCGACCTCTCGACGGCGGGCCAGGACGGCGTGCCGGGCGACGCCGTCACCACCTTCCGCTCGGAGCTGGCGTGGCGCGAGTTCCACGCCGACGTGCTGCACCACCGTCCGGACGCCCGGACCCGGTCGCTGCGCGCCGTGGTGCCCGAGGACGCGTGGGCCGACGGCGCCGCCGCCGACGACGCGTTCGACGCCTGGGCGGCGGGGCGCACCGGCTACCCGCTCGTCGACGCCGGGATGCGGCAGCTGCTCGCCACGGGGTGGATGCACAACCGGGTGCGGATGGTGGTCGCGTCGTTCCTCGTCAAGGACCTGCACGTGCGCTGGCAGCGCGGCGCGGCACACTTCATGGCGCACCTGGTGGACGGGGACGTCTCCCAGAACCAGCTCAACTGGCAGTGGGTGGCGGGCACCGGCCACGACGCCGCCCCCTACTTCCGCGTCTTCAACCCCGTGACCCAGGGCAAGAAGTTCGACCCCGACGGGGTCTACGTGCGGCGCTGGGTCCCGGAGCTGCGCGACGTCGCGGGGCGCGCGGTGCACGAGCCGTGGCGGCTCGCCACCCCGCCCGCCGGCTACCCCGCGCCCCTGGTCGACCACGCGCACGAGCGGCGCGTCGCGCTCGACGACTTCGAGCGCGCGCGCCGCTGAGGCGTCGCGGGGATGCCGGGCCGACGTCGGGACCGTCAGCGGCGGTCGAGCCGGACCTGGCGGTTGACGTCCTTGTAGAGCAGGTAGCGGAACGGCTTCGGGCCGCCGGCGTAGCAGGCCTGCGGGCAGAAGGCGCGCAGCCACATGAAGTCGCCCTCCTGCACCTCGACCCAGTCGCCGTTGAGGCGGTAGACGGCCTTGCCCTCCAGCACGTACAGGCCGTGCTCCATGATGTGCGTCTCCGCGAAGGGGATGGACCCGCCGGGCTGGAACGTCACGATGTTGACGTGCATGTCGTGCGCGAGGTCGTCGGGGTCGACGAAGCGCGTCGTGGCCCAGGCGCCGTCCGTGTCGGGCATCGGGCGCGGCTCGACGTCCTGCTCGCGCGTGACGAAGGTCGTCGCCTCGTGGCCGTCGACGCGCTCGTAGACCTTGCGGACCCACTGGAACGCGGCCTTCGCCTCCGAGCGGTTGTGCAGCGACCAGGCGTCGCCGGCCGCGAGGTAGGCGTAGCCGCCCGGCTCGAGGACGTGCTCGGTGCCCCCGACGGTCAGGACGAGCGTGCCCTCGGTGACGAAGACGACCGACTGCACCGTCGCCTCGACCTCGCCGCGGTCGGCCCCGCCGCCGGGCGAGACCTCGACGACGTACTGCGCGAACGTCGTCGCGAACCCCTCGACCGGGCGCGCGAGCACCCACACCCGCGTCTTCTCCCAGCCGGGCAGGTTCGAGGTGACGATGTCCCGGAGCACCCCGCGGGGGATGACGGTGTACGCCTCGGTGACGATCGCCCGGTCGGTCAGCAGCTCCTCCTGTCCGGGCAGCCCACCCTGCGGGGTGTAGTAGCGGGTGGTCTGCGTCCCTGGCGATGTCATCGTCGCTCCTCGCTCGGCGGCCCGGCATCCTCGCCGTCTTCCGCTCATCGGAATTGAGATTCTGCTGTGCGACATTAGCCAGCGCGGGTGTGGTCGGTCAAGTCTCCGCCCACGCGTCGCGACCCCATCCTGCGCCGCACACGACGACGCCGGCACC
>NZ_JBHUWC010000036.1:0-25160 GCF_042670225.1 Isoptericola sp. NPDC057191
ACCCCGTGGGGTGCGGCGCCGTGCGCGGGCTCGTCGGGCGACGTGCCGATGCTGTGCGTGCTGACTGGCTGGTTACTTGCCCTGGTTCGCGACGGCCGCGATGGCGTCCTTCGCAGCCTCGGGGTCGAGGTACGTGCCGCCCGGGTTGGTCGGCTTCAGGGTCTCCTCGTCGAGCTCGTACACCAGCGGGATGCCCGTGGGGATGTTGAGCCCGGCGATGGTCTGGTCGTCGACGCCGTCGAGGTGCTTGACGATCGCGCGCAGCGAGTTGCCGTGCGCCGCGACGAGGACGGTCTTGCCGGCCTGGAGGTCGGGCACGATCTCGCCGTCCCAGTACGGCAGGGCCCGCTCGAGCACCTGCTTGAGGGCCTCCGAGCGCGGGATGGGCTCGCCGGCGTAACGCACGTCGGCGTCCTGCGAGAACTCCGAGCCCAGCTCGATCTCGGGCGGCGGCACGTCGTAGGAGCGGCGCCAGAGCATGAACTGCTCCTCGCCGTACTGGTCGCGCACCTGCTTCTTGTCCTTGCCCTGCAGGTCACCGTAGTGGCGCTCGTTGAGGCGCCAGTTGCGCTTGACCGGGATCCAGTGACGGTCCGCGGCGTCGAGCGCCAGGTTCGCCGTGTTGATGGCGCGGCGCAGCAGCGACGTGTGCACGACGTCGGGGGTGACACCCGACTCCTTGAGCAGCTCGCCGCCGCGCTTGGCCTCCGCGGTGCCCTTCTCCGACAGCGGCACGTCCACCCAGCCGGTGAAGAGGTTCTTGGCGTTCCACTCGCTCTCGCCATGGCGGAGCAGCACGAGGGTGTAGGTCATGGGTCCATCCTGCCTGCTGGACGCCGGCGCCCGCACCGCGGGTCGGATCCCGGGACGCCGGCGTCCGGCCGGGCGTGCCCTCAGGAGCCGGCGCGCTCGAGGACCAAGACGGGGATCTCGCGGTCCGTCTTGCGCTGGTAGTCGGCGTAGTCCGGGTACGCGGCGACGCACCGCTCCCACCACAGCGCCTTCTCCTCACCCGTGATCTCGCGCGCGACGTACTCGTGCTTCTCCGGGCCGTCCTGCAGCTCCACCCGCGGGTTCGCGACGACGTTGTAGTACCAGACGGGGTGCTTCGGGGCGCCGCCCAGCGACGCGACGACGGCGTACTCGCCGTCGTGCTCCACCCGCATCAGCGGCGTCTTGCGGAGCTTGCCGCTCTTCGCGCCCACGGTCGTGAGGATGACGACGGGCATGCCGCGCATCGTCGTGCCCTTCGTCCCGCCGGACGACTCGTACTCCTCGACCTGCTTGGCGGCACGAGCGGACGGGCTGGGTGCGTACTCTCCGGTGATCGGCATACCCGGTCCAATTGCCGGCCCCAGCGATCCATTCCCGTGCTACCTCGGCAGGAACCCCACTACCTCGGCACGGCCTGCACTACCTCGGCACGGCCTGGACTACCTCGGCGAGCGCGCGCGGTGCACCTTCGCCGCCTGCGCGTACACGTCGAGCATGGCCGCGGCGGCGCGGTCCCAGCTGAACCGCTCGCTGGCGCGGCGGGCGCCGGCGGCGAGGCGGTCGCGGCGCTCGTCGTCGGCGAGGAGGTCGCCGAGCTCGCGCGCCCACGTCCACGGGCTGTGGTCGGGCACCAGGACGCCGGAGACGCCGTCCACCACGACGGTCTGCAGGCCGCCCACCGCGGCGGCGACGACGGGCGTGCCCGCCGCCTGCGCCTCGGCGGCCACCAGGCCGAACGACTCGTTGTGCGACGGCACCGCGACGACGTCTGCCGCGCGCAGGTAGTCGACCAGCTCCTCGCGCGGCACGGGCGGACGCACGATCAGGCGGTCGGTGACGCCCACCTGGTGGGCCAGCGCCTCCAGCTCGCGCACCGCCGTCGCACGACCGCTCGCCCCGCCGAGCACGACGAGCGCCGGCACGCGAGACCCGCCGCCGTCGCACCACGCCTCGGGCTCGGTGGCGTCGCCGGTGCTGGCATGGTCGGCCAGGACGCCGAGCGCGCGGACCAGCACGTCCGGCCCCTTGAGGAGCTGGACCCGGCCCGCGAACAGCACGACCTTGCGGTCCAGCGGAAGTCCCAGCCGCTCCCGCAGCGCGCGGCGCGCGGTGGCGGCGTCCTGGCCCGGGACGGGCTCGAGCGGCCGGAAGACGTCGAGGTCCACACCGGGCGCGACGACGTGCACCCGGTCGGGGTCGGCGCGGTACTCCTGCTCGAGGTCGTGGGCCTCCTCACGCGTGGAGGCGACGAGCCCGTCGGCAGCCTCGACCACCTGCTCCTCCCCCACGACGCGCCCCACGGGCTCTGGCGCGTCCCCCGGTGCGAGGGCGGCGTTCTTGACGCGGGCCATCGTGTGCATGGTGTGCACGAGCGGGACGTCCCAGCGTTCCGCGGCCAGCCAGCCCACCTGGCCCGAGAGCCAGTAGTGGCTGTGCACGACGTCGTACCAGTGCGGCGGACGGTGCGCCTCGGCCCGCAGCACGCCGGCGGTGAAGGCGCACAGCTGGCCGGGCAGGTCGTTCTTGTCCAGCCCCTCGTACGGGCCCGCCGCGACGTGCACCACGCGGATGCCGGGCTCCACGTCCACGGACCGTGGCTGGGCGGACGACGTCGCGCGCGTGAAGATCTCGACCTCGGCACCGCGCCGGGCCAGCGCCCGCGACAGCTCCAGCACGTAGACGTTCATGCCGCCCGCGTCGCCGGTGCCCGGCTGGTCGAGCGGCGACGTGTGCACCGACAGCATCGCCACCCGGGGTCCGGGCCGCGCGGCGTCGGCCGAGGTGCTCATCAGGACTCCAGCACGCAGGCGGGCGGCGTCGGGAGGACGTGGCGCGCGACGACCTCCCCGGTCCCGGTGGCCGGGTCGAGCCGCACGGTGCCGAGCTCGCTGCGGCCCTGCAGCGCGACGACGACGGTCTCGGTGCCGTCGTCGTCGGCCGCGAGGACGGCATGGTGGCGCGGCCAGGCGCCCTCGCCGAGCGGCACGTCCGCGAGGTGCTCCAGGCGCGGCGCGGCGCCGTCTCCGGCCGGGTGCACGCGAAGCACCGCCAGCAGGTCTGCGCCGCGCACGCCGACGTGCAGGCGCGTGCCGTCCGCGCTGAGGCTCACGTGCGACGGGAAGTCCCGGCCGCCCTCGGCCGCCGGGGAGACCGGCACCGCACCGGCGGACGTCCACCCGTCGCCGTCACGCACCAGCACGTGCGCGCGGGCGTCGAGCTCGCCGACCACGACGAGCGACCCGTCTGCGAGCGCGACGAGATGACGCGGGCCGGTGCCGGGCGGCAGGACGGCGGCGACCTCCGCGGGGGCGCCGGCGTCCGCGCCCGTCGCCGGGTAGCGCCGCAGCACGTCCGCGCCGAGGTCGCACACGAGGACGTCGTCGCCGGCGGCGGCCACGAAGTGCGCGTGCGGGCCCGCCTGCCGTTCCACGACCGGGCCGCTGCCGACGCCGGGGTGCGTGACGACCCCCTCCGCGGCGAGGTCTCCCGTCGCCGCGTCGACCGGCACGGCCGCCGCCACGCCGTCGCCGTAGTTCGCCAGCCAGACGACGTCACGGCGGGCCAGCACGTGGCACGGGTCGTCGCCGCCGGACGCGATCGAGCCCGACGGCGCGAGGGTGGCGGCGCCGTCGGCGTCCTCGACCCGGAACGCCGTGAGCGTCCCTGCGGGCGTCTCCCCCACCGCGTAGAGCGTGCGCCCGGAGGGGTGCAGTGCGAGGAAGGAGGACGAGGTGGCGGCCACGGTCGCGACCGCCGAGGCGACCGAGCCGTCGGGCCGGTCCAGCTCGACGCGCCAGATGCTCTCCCCGCTGCCCGGCGCGGCGCCCGGCTCCGGATAGGTGCCGACCCAGAGCTGCGCCCGAGCGCCCGTTCCCGTCATGGCCTCAGCCTATGACCGCGCCGCAGCCGGCGGAACGCGCACGACCCCCGGCCGGAGCCCGGCCAGGGGTCGTGCCTGCGGGGTGCCCGCGTGGTGCGACGAGTCAGTGCGCGGCCTCGTAGGCGGTCAGCACCGCCGCGGGGATGCGGCCCCGGTCGCTCACGTTGTGGCCGTTCTCGCGGGCCCACTCGCGGACCTTCGCGAGCTGCGCACGGTCGGTGCCGGTGCGGCGTGCGGCGGAGCGGGTGGCACCGCCGAGCCGAGCCGTGGTCTTGCGGCCGTGCCCGATCCAGGTGGCGAACGCGTCACGAAGCTCGGACGCGTGCGCGGACGTGAGGTCGATCTCGTAAGAGACGCCGTCGAGCGCGAACGTCACGGTCTCGTCCGCTTCGCTCCCGTCGATATCGTCGATCAGGACGATCTGCTGCTTCTGAACCACGTGAATGCCTTCCGGTCATGAAGAGATGACGTCACAAAGAATGCCTTCGTCTTCACCGGAAAGTCAACGCGAATCGCGCACGGCGCACGACCTCGCGAAGTCTTCAGTGCGATTCTGCCCGCGCCGCCGCCTCTTCGGCGTCCAGGCGCTCGAGCGCGAGACGCTCGTTCCGGTCGGCATGCATGATCTTGCGCATCGCCAGCCAGAAGAGCAGGCCGACCCCGACGGACGGGGCGAGCCCGGCCATGATCGCGAGAAAAGTGTCCATGATCTGACTTTCGTTCAGGCCGTCGGCTTGACGAGCGGGAAAAGGATGGTCTCGCGGATACCGAGCCCCGTGAGCGCCATCAGAAGTCGGTCGAGACCCATGCCCATGCCTCCCGACGGCGGCATCGCGTGCTCCATGGCGGTGAGGAAGTCCTCGTCGAGGGCCATCGCCTCGTCGTCGCCCGCCGCGGCGAGGAGCGCCTGCGCCTCGAAACGCTGCCGCTGGACCACCGGGTCCACGAGCTCGGAGTACCCCGTGGCCAGCTCGAAACCGCGCACGTACAGGTCCCACTTCTCCACCTGGCCGGGCACCGTGCGGTGCGCACGCACCAGGGGCGACGTCTCGACGGGGAAGTCGCGCACGAACGTGGGCGCGTAGAGCGCGTCACCCACGTGGTGCTCCCACAGCTCCTCGACCAGCTTGCCGTGGTTCACCTTCTTGGGGTCCACCGAGATCTCGGCCTTCTCCGCCAGGTCGGTGAGATGCTCGACCGTGGTGTCGGGAGTGATCTCCTCACCGATCGCCTCGGAGAGCGAGCCGTACATCGTGATCTGCGCCCATTCGCCGCCGAGGTCGTACTCCTCGCCGTCGGGAAGGGTGACGACCGTGGTGCCGAGAACCTCGAGCGCGGCCCGCTGCACAAGATCCTGCGTCAGAGCACCGATCGTGTTGTAGTCGCCGTACGCCTCATAGGCCTCGAGCATCGCGAACTCCGGCGAGTGCGTGGAGTCGGCGCCCTCGTTGCGGAAGTTGCGATTGATCTCGAAGACCTTCTCGATTCCGCCCACGACGGCCCGCTTGAGGAAGAGCTCCGGCGCGATCCGCAGGAAGAGGTCGATGTCATAGGCATTCATGTGCGTGCGGTAAGGCCGCGCGGACGCCCCCGACGCGATGGTCTGCAGCATCGGGGTCTCGATCTCGAGGAATCCGCGCTCGTGGAAGTTGTCGCGCAGGGAGCGCACGACCCCCGCACGGGTGCGCACCATCTCGCGGGCGGCGGGGCGCGCGATGAGGTCGACGTACCGCTGGCGGACGCGGGCCTCCTCCGACAGGTCCTTGTGCAGCACCGGAAGCGGGCGCAGCGCCTTGGCCGCCATCTGCCAGGAGTCGGCGAACACGCTCAGCTCGCCGCGGCGCGACGAACCGACCCGGCCGTGGACGAACAGGTGGTCGCCCAAGTCGACGTCGGACTTGAACGACGCGAGCGACTCCTCGCCCACCTCCTTGAGGCTGAGCATCGCCTGCAGGCGACGCCCCTCGCCGTCCTGGAGAGTGACGAAGCAGAGCTTGCCCGTGTTGCGCAGGAAGACGACACGGCCGGCGACGCCGACGACGTCGTCCGTCTCCTGACCTGCCTCGAGGTGCTCGTAGCCCTCGCGCACCGCCGCGATCGAGTGCGTCACCGGCAGGCTGACGGGGTAGGGCTCGACGCCCTGGTCGAGCAGCCGGTCGCGCTTCTCCCGGCGCACGCGCATCTGCTCCGGGAGGTCGTCCGTGGCTGCGGCAGGGTCGACGTCAGGCACGGCGGAGGCGGGGTTCTGCGGGGAGGTCACCCAGTGATTCTACGAGCGATCTCTAGGGGCGAAGGTCGAGCGCCAGGTCGAGGATCGGGGCCGAGTGCGTGAGCCCGCCCACGGACAGGTAGTCGACGCCGGTCGAGGCGACCTCGCGGGCACGGTCGAGGGTGAGGTTGCCGGTCGCCTCCAGCTCGACGTGCTCCGGCACGCCGCCCACGCCCTGCCGTGCGCGGACGGCCGCCACGGTCGCGCCGAGGACGGGCGTCGGCATGTTGTCGAGCAGCAGGAAGTCCGCCCCGGCGTCGAGCGCTTCCAGCGCCTGGTCGGTGGTGTCGGCCTCGACCTGGACCAGCACGTCGGGGAACGTCGCGCGCACGGCGTCGATCGCGGCGCGGACCGACCCGGCGGCCACGACGTGGTTGTCCTTGACCATCGCGACGTCGTAGAGCCCCATGCGCTTGTTGGTGCCGCCGCCCGCGCGGACCGCGTACTTCTCCAGGGCGCGCAGGCCGGGCGTCGTCTTGCGGGTGTCGAGGACCTGCGCGCCCGTGCCGGCGAGCTCGCGCGACCAGGCCGCCGTCGCCGTCGCGACGCCCGACGCCCGCGAGGCCAGGTTGAGCAGGGTCCGCTCGGCGACGAGCAGCACCTGGACCGGCCCCTCGAGGGACGCCAGCACCTGCCCTCGCTCGACGGCGTCGCCGTCCTGCGCGCGGAAGGTCACCGCAGGCGTGGCCAGGCCCAGGCGCACCGCGACCTGCCGCAGGGTCTCGGTCACCACCACCAGGCCCGCGACCGTGCCCGCCGCCCGCGCCACGAGGTCCGCGGTGCCCGTGGCCGACGTCGGGACCGTGGCCTGCGTGGTCACGTCGCGGCCAGGAGCCGTGCCCAGATCCTCGTCCAGGGCGACCTCGACCGTGCGGGCGACCCACGCAGCGTCCAGGCCGGGCTCGACGGCCGAGGGCGCGACGCCGCGCGCGGAGCGGTCGTGTGCGGTGAGGTCGCGCGCAGGGCGGTCCTCTGCGGAGAGGTCGCGGTCGGGCAGGTCGCGGAGCGGGTCGGTCGCGGTCACGCTGCGCAACGCTACCGCCCACCCGGGGCACCCCCGCGAGGGAGTTCCCCACCTGCCGAGGTAGTCCCGCACGTGCCGAGGTAGTCGCGAGACTGCCGAGGTAGTCGCGAGGCTGCCGAAGTAGTGAAGTGGCCTACTACCTCACCGTGGACCGCACTACCTCGCCACGGCCCCCACTACCTCGCCGTGGACTGAACTACCTCACCAAGCCCCGAACTACCTCGCCGTGGTCCCGACTACCTCGCCGTGGTCCCGACTACCTCACCGTGAACTGAACTACCTCGCCGCGGACTGCACTATCTCGGGGGTGAGGGCTTCCTCGCGGAGGGCGCCGTCGTCGTCGAGGGCGAGGGTGACGCGGCGCTGCCAGGCCGGGTCCGGGACGGGGAAGTCGGTCCGGAAGTGTCCGCCGCGAGACTCCTGGCGCAGCCACGCGGCGTGCACCAGCGCGCTCGCGACCTGGTGCACGGTGGTGGTCTCCCACTCGGCGACCTGCGGGTCGGCGACGACGTCGTCCGTGCGGTGGGCGTCGGTGCGCACGGCGCCGAGGCTGGCCGCGGCCGTCTCGAGCGACGCGGCGGACCGCACCGGACCCGCACCTTCCGACGTCGTGCGCTGGACGCGGGAGCGTGCGGCTGCGGCGACGAGGGCCGCCCCGCCGGGGCGCTCCTCCGGGTCGGGCGCCGCCCGCAGCTCGCCGTCCTCGACCCGTTGCGCGACGTCGCGGGCCGCGCGGTGGGCGAAGACCAGGCCCTCCAGCAGGGAGTTGGACGCCAGCCGGTTGGCGCCGTGCACGCCCGTGCACGCGACCTCCCCGACGGCGTACAGGCCCGGCACGGAGGTACGGCCGCGCGCGTCCGTCACCACGCCGCCCGAGTGGTAGTGCTGCGCGGGCGCGACCGGCACCGGCTCCTCGGTCCAGTCGATGCCCTGGTCGAGGAGGCGTGCCGTGATGCTCGGGAACCGCCGGCGCAGGAAGTCCGCGCCGAGGTGCCGGGCGTCGAGCAGCACGTGGTCGGCGGACGTCGCGGCCAGACGACGCACGATGGCGTGCGCGACGACGTCGCGCGGCGCCAGCTCGGCCAGCTCGTGCTCCGCGGGCATGAAACGGTACCCGTCGACGTCGAGCAGCAGCGCGCCCTCGCCGCGGACGGCCTCGCTGATGAGCGGCTGCTGACCCTTGGCGCCGAGCCCCTGCCACAGCACCGTGGGGTGGAACTGCACGAACTCCAGGTCGCCCACGGTCGCGCCGGCGCGCAGCGCCGCCGCGATCCCGTCGCCCGTGGCGCCCGGGGGGTTGGTCGACGAGCGGAAGACCTGCCCGATACCGCCCGTGGCCAGCACCACCACGGGTGCCAGCGCGGCGCCCACGCCGTCGCGGCTGCCCGCCCCGCGCACGTGCAGCGTGACGCCCGCCGCAGGCCGGCGCCCGTCCACGCCGGGGGCGCCGGTGAGCACGTCGAGCACCAGCGCGTGCTCCAGGACCTCGATGCCCGGGTCGTCGCGCACCGCCTCGATCTGGGCCACGAGGGCCCGGGAGATCTCCGCGCCGGTGGCGTCGCCCCCGGCGTGCGCGATCCGGTCGGCACGGTGGCCGCCCTCGCGGGTGAGGGCGAGGTCGCCGTCCGGCCCGACGTCGAACGACGTGCCGCGGGCCACGAGCTCGCGCACCCGGTCCGGGCCCTCCGTGACGAGCACGCGCACGGCCTCGGGGTCGCTCAGCCCGCCGCCGGCGGCGAGCGTGTCGGTGAGGTGCGCGTCGGGGGTGTCGTCGGGGTGCAGCGCCGCGGCGATGCCGCCCTGCGCCCACACCGTGGACCCGGACGACAGCGCGCCCTTGGTGACCAGGAGCACGCGCGGCACGCGGCTGCGCAGCTCCAGCGCGGCGGTCAGGCCCGCGATCCCGGTGCCGACGACGATGGCGTCGGCGGACGTGGTCCAGCCGGGGGCGGGGGCGGCGAGCGCGCGGGCGAGCCGCGGCCCGTTCACCGGGCGGTCACCGGCGCGACGCCGCGCGAGCCCGTCACCGGACGGCCGCGAAGGGGATGCCGCTCGACTCCAGACCGAAGCCGTCTGGCACCTGCCCCGGGTCGTCGTCGAGCTCGACGATCCGGTTCTCCGGGTCGACGAAGACGACCGCCGGGGAGTACGTGCGGGCGTCGGCGTCGGCGAGCATGCCGTAGGCGATGACGATGACGGTGTCCCCCGGGTGCACCAGGTGCGCCGCCGCGCCGTTGATGCTGACCTGGCGGCCGCCGCGCTCCCCGGGGATGACGTACGTCGTCAGGCGGGCGCCGTTCGTGACGTCGACCACGTCGACCTGCTGGCCGGGGTACAGGTCCGCGGCGTCGAGCAGGTCGGCGTCGATGGTGATCGAGCCGACGTAGTGGAGGTCCGCCTGCGTGACGGTGGCGCGATGGATCTTGCCGATCATCATCGGCCGCTGCAGGGAGGCGGGGCGGTTCACGTGCTCAGTCACTGGGCTTCTCCTGTGGATTCGCGCTGCCGGCGAGGTCCACGGCCTGGTTGTCGATCAGTCGGGTGGCACCGGCACGCGCCGCCACGAGGAGGAGGGCGGACCCGCGGAAGTCCGCGGGCACCGGGTCCACGGTAGTCGGGTCGACGAGTGCCAGGTAATCCACCTCAACCCCGCCGGCCCCCTCCAGGATTCCCGACGCCGCCGCCAGCACGGCCTGCGGTCCCCCGTCGGCCGCGTCTGCGCCCGCCCGCAAGGCCCGCGACAGCGCCAGCGCCGCGGACCGCTCGTTGTCCGAGAGGTAGGCGTTCCGCGACGACATCGCGAGGCCGTCCGGCTCCCGCACGATCGGCACGCCGAGCACCTCGACGTCCACGTCCAGGTCACGCACCATGCGCCGCACCGCCAGGAGCTGCTGGGCGTCCTTCTCCCCGAACAGGGCGACGTCCGGGCGCACCAGGTGCATGAGCTTGAGCACCACGGTGAGGACGCCGTCCAGGTGCCCCGGGCGGGACTCCCCCTCCAGCACCTCGCCGACCCGGCCCGCGGACACCCGCACGATCGGGTCCCCGTCGGGGTAGACGACGTCGGGCGTGGGCGCGAACACGAGGTCCGCCCCGACGCTCGCCAGCTTCGCGACGTCCCCGTCCAGGTCACGCGGGTAGCGGTCCAGGTCCTCGCCGGCGCCGAACTGCAGCGGGTTGACGAAGATCGTCACCACGACCTGCCCGGTCGGCCCGGCCGCCTCGCGGGCCCGGCGCACCAGCTCGAGGTGCCCGTCGTGCAGCGCACCCATCGTCATGACGACGGCACGCTGGTCCGTGGGCTCCGGGCCGGAGAGCGTCCAGGACGTCAGCGCGTCGTGCAGCTGCTCGCGGGAGCGCACGACGGCGGGGGGCGCCGGGGTCGTCGGGGTCGCTGCGCTCATCGGGGCTCCTCGGGCGGGTCGGTGCGGGGCGGGTCGTGCGGGTCGCTGCGGGGCGGGTGCGGGTCGTCGGGGAGCAGCGGCGCGGGCGGTGCGAGGGCGTCCAGCAGGGTCCGCGCGGCCCGGTCGTCGATGCGGTGTGCGGCGAGCGCGCGGCTCGTGGCACCCCGCGCCAGCTCGGTGTACGAGGCGGGCACGTCGACGGCGCCCGTCCGCGCCGCGAGCGACCGCAGCACGTCGAGGTGCGTGCGCACCGTGCCGACGTCGCCCCGCGAGACCGGTCCCGTGAGAGCGCTGATCGCGCCGGGGCCCTCGCCGTCGCGCACGTCCGCGGCGCGCGTGGCGCCGTCGAGCGCGGCGGACAGCAGCGGCGCGAGGGCGCGACCGGGCTGCTCGACGCCGGCCGCCTCGAGCGCCTGCGCAGCCTGCGCGACCAGCACCACCAGGTGGTTCGCCCCGTGCGCGAGGGCCGCGTGGTACAGCCCACGGGCCTCTTCCGCGACGATCACGGGCTCGCCGCCGACCTCGACGACGAGCGCCTGGCCGATGGGCTGGACCGCGGCCGGCGCGGTCACCGCGAAGGTGCAGCCCTCCAGCCGGTGCAGGTCGAGGGACGTACCGGTGAACGTCATCGCCGGGTGCAGCGCCACCGGGATCGCGCCCGCCCGCCGTGCGGGGTCGAGCACGCCCGCGCCGTACCGGCCCGACGTGTGCACCACGAGCTGCCCGGGCTGCCACGCGCCGAGGGCGGCGAGCCCGCTCACGACGTCCGCCAGCGCGTCGTCGGGCACGGCGAGCAGCACGAGCTCGGCACGCTCCACGACCTGCTCGACCTCGAGGTGCGGGACGCCGGGCAGCAGCGTCGCGATCCGCTCCCGCGACTCCTCGCTGACGCCGCTCGCGCCGACGACGGTGTGTCCCGCCGCCCGGAGCGCGCTCCCGAGCACCGCGCCCACCCGGCCTGCGCCGACGACGCCGACCCCGAGCCGGCCCGGGCGCGCGGACGGCGGCGACTGACGGTCGTCCGGCGTGCTCATCGCGGACCCTCCATCCAGCGTTCCGGGCCCGCGTGGGCGCGGGCCTCCCGGGCGCGCGCGGACTGCTCGCCCAGCAGGCGGGCGGCCTCGTCCTCGGCCAGGTGGTAGACGACGGGGCTGATCGGGCCGGGCGTCGAGTGCAGCGCGAACGACGCGAGCCCGCGCCGACGCTGCCAGGGCCCCTGGGTGAGCCCGAGGGACTGGGTGCGCTCGTGCGGCACCACCTCGAGACGCCGCACGAACCGGCCTCCGCGCGCGAGCAGCGCGCGGCCCGTCACGGCGTACCCGTTGCGACGCCAGCTCCAGGGATCGAGCAAGCGGGCACGCCGGGGGCTGGTGACGAACCAGCGGTCCGTGCGCGCGTCGCCTGTGAGGGCCTCGTCCAGCAGCGCGAGCGTCGCGTCCGGGTCCTCGACCTCGAGGTCGGGCAGCACCAGCCACAGCGCGGTGAGCGCCTCCTCGCGAGGCCCGACGGGCAGCAGCACGTGCTGCTGCTCCCCCTCCTGTCCCTCACCGCCGCCGTAGCCGGCCACGTTGACCCGGACCCGCCACCAGTCCGGGCCGCGCCAGAACGGCCCCTGGGTGAGCGAGACGGCCTGCACGCGGCCCGGCGGGATGGTCTGCGCGCGCGTCTCCAGCAGGCCGTGGCGCAGCCGGATGCCGTCGGGCGACAGCGCCGCGCGGAAGCCGAACTCGCCGGCGAAGCGCTGGAACACGTACCCCCCGACGCCCAGGATCGCGGGCAGCGCGGAGAACAGGATGCTGACCTCGCGGGTCAGGAACACCACGACGCCCACGCCGACCAGCACGAGCACGCCGAACCACACGCCGGGCATCCGCAGCAGCGACAGCAGCAGCCGCGTCGGGGGGACCTCGTACACCTGCCGCTCGGGCGCCTCGGGCGCGACGTCCTCGGGGTCGGCAGCCTCCGGGCGCGCCTCGACGGGCTGCGGGGACGAGCGGTGGGCCGCGTCGCCGGCGCCGAGGGGGTCGACGGCGGCGTCGGACGCCTGCGGCGCTGCGGCGGCCCGTGCGTCCTCGGGGTCGGCACGGCGGGCGGCCTTGACGCCCGCCGCGCGGGCGAGCAGGTTCGCGCGCAGCTGCTGCGCGTCCGCCTCCTTGAGGAAGCCGATCGCCACGCCGGAGTCGGAGCCGCCCGCCACCTCGAGCCGCAGCTCGGCGAGGCCGAACAGGCGCGCGAGCAGCGGCTGGCGCACGTCGATCGCCTGCAGCCGATCGAGCCGCGCGTGCCGCTGCTGCCGGAACAGGATGCCCTTGCGCAGGTGCACGACGTCGTCGTCGACCGCGTACGCCGTCATGCGCCACGCCAGGGCGGCGTACCCGAAGATGATCCCGACGAGCACGACGAGGCCGAGCAGGACCATCCACCACAGGCCACGGATCTCCCCCGCCGCCTCGATCGCGCGCGCCACGTCGTCGAGCACCTGCTGGCCCGCGATGACCAGGATGGCGACCACCGCGGCCCAGCCGCGCACGAACGGCGTGACCGGGTGCACGCGACGCCACGTCAGGTCGCGCGACGCGGCGGCGGCGTTCGCGTCCGGCTCGGGGACGTGAGCCGGGGACGCGCCGGGGGTCGGAGTGCTCACAGGCCCGCCAGCCGCGCCTCGCCCCGAGCGGTGAGCCGGTCGCGCAGCCGCTCCGCCTCGTCGGGCACCAGGCCCGGGATGTCGGCGTCCGTGCCGGCCGACGCCGTGTGGAGCTGCACCTTCGCGATCCCCAGCCTCCGGTCGAGCGGGCCCGCCTCGACGTCCACGTACTGCATGCGGCCGTACGGCACGACGACGAGCGTGCGGAACATGATCCCCTTGCGGATCAGCAGGTCGTCGTCACGCTCCGCGTAGCCGACGGCGCGCACCTGGCGGGGCACCAGGAGCACCGCCCACAGCAGCAGCGCGGCCGGGAGGCCGGCCAGCAGCCAGAACCACGGGGACACGAGGACCGCGAGCAGCACGCCCGCGACGATCGGCACCGCCAGGGTGGCCGAGATCGAGATCAGACGCGCCGGGACGAGCCGCGGCGACACGCTCTGCCACGCGACGCCCGGCGGGTCGAAGGGACCGGACTGGCGCACGGCCGGATGGTCCGCGCCCGCGGGGGTGGTCGTCATGGGTCCATCCTTCCATCCGGGCGTGCTCCGTCCACATCGTCCGAGCGGCTCGGGTCACGACGGCAGCGGGTCCGCGCGCTCCTCCGTGTCGCCGCCGTCCGCGTCGTCCGACGGCGGGAGCTGGCAGAACTTCTCCACGACGAGGCCCACCACGCAGAGCACCACCGCGCACCCGGCCGCGATCGCGGACGCGATCGCCTGGTCGCGCCGCGCCTCGACCTGGAGCTGTCCGAGCACCACGAGCACGCTGGCGACGTACCGGCCGGCGAGCAGCGCGCCCGTCAGCGCCCCGGCCTTGGCCAGGACGAACGTGCGCGCCGCGCGGAGCGGGTCGAGGTCCGGCCGGTCGCCCTTCTGGTACGCGCGCACGGCCCACCCGGCCCAGAAGATGCCGCCGGCCAGCGCGAGCATGGCGACGTCCTCCACCCACGCGACCGTGGGCAGGTAGACGCCGCGCGACTCGAGCAGCCGCAGCAGCCCTGCACCGCCGACCGCCACCAGGGCGAAGACGGCTGCGAGCAGGCGGACCGAGGTACGACGCATCTCAGCGGTCGTCCTCCCCGTACAGCTCCTGCGAGAGGGACGGGCCGGGGTGCGCGCCGGGACGCGGCGCGAACGGGCCAGGCAGCGGGGGCACGCCGGCGTGCGAGGCGGGCTCCGGGGCCGGGGGCACGGGCTCGTGCCGCACCGGTCGCGACGCGATCGGGTGCGGGGCCGGCTGGTCCGGCGTGGGCTGCTCCGGCACGTACGCGACCTGGGCGAACGGCTCGGGCGCACTGGGCTCGGGCGCAACGGGCTCGGGGGCGAAGGTCTCCGGGGCGTACGCCTCCGGGGCGTACGCCTCCGGGGTGTACGCCTCCGGGGTGTACACCTCCGGGACGTACGCCTCCGGCGCAGGGGTCGGCGGCGCCGCGGGCGGAGCGAACGACGACGTGATCGGCGGGGCGGGGGCCGGCGGGACGGGCGCGGACGGCACCGGGCCAGATGAGACCGGGCCGGACGAGACCGGGGCCGACGGCACCGGGCCGGACGAGACCGGGCCGGACGAGTCCGGGGCGGACGGGACGGGCGCGTGCGGCGCGACGTCCGGCGTCACCGTGGCGAAGGGCGCGAACGGCCGGGGTGCGCGGGGATGCTCCGGCTCGGGCGGACCGAACGGGGACCCGCCGAAGGGGTCGTGGGCGGCACGAGCCTCCGCGGGCGGGTCCTCCCGACGCGGCTCGGCGGACGGCTCGGCGTGCGGGTGCGCGACCTCCGGCGCGGGCTGCTGCTCCCCGGTGTACGGGTCGGCATAGGGCTCCGCGTACGGCTCGCCCGCGGGAGCGACGACCGGCGCGCCACCCGACGTGCCCTCCGGCGCCTCGGCCGGGTACGCCGCGTCGTCGTGCCCGAGGGGCGCGGACTGCGGCACGGGCGACGACGGCGCCGGGTCGGACCCGACGGACACCTGGCCGGTGCTCTGCGTGGGCCCGGTCAGCCAGTCCAGCGCGAGCCAGCGGATGCCGGCCCGGTCGGGCGCCGTCACCGCGAGCTGGCCGCCCGGGCCGCCGCCGCGCCCGCCCAGCAGTGCGTCGGGCGCCACCTCGGCCCACGGGACGAGCACGAACGCGCGCTCCTGGGCGCGGGGGTGCGGCAGCTCCAGGTCGGGGGCGCTCGCCACGAGCGTCCCGTACTGGACGATGTCGACGTCGAGCGTGCGCGGGCCCCAGCGCTCCTCGCGGACGCGCCCGTGCAGGGCCTCGACCTGCTGCGTGCTGCGCAGCAGGTCGCGCGGCGAGAGCGTGGTCCGCACGACGAGCACCGCGTTGAGGTAGTCCGGCTGCTCCGGGCCGCCGACGGCGGCGGTGCGGGCCAGCGGCGAGACCTCCATGACCTGGACGCCCGGGAGACGGTCCACGTCGGTCACGGCCTGGCGCAGCGTGACCTGCGCGTCGCCGAGGTTGGCCCCGAGGGCCAGCACGGCCTCGACCGGTTCGGCGGGCGTCGCGTCCAGCGGGTCCGCGGGAGGCGTCGGCGCGACCGGCTCGGCAGCCGTCGCGGCGACGACGGGCGCGGGCGGCACCGGCGCGTGCGGGGGCTCGGGGTGCGCAGGCTCAGGCTGGGGAGGCTCAGGGTGCAGGGGCTCGGGCTGCAAAGGCTCGGGCTGCGAAGAGTCCGGGGCGGCCGCCGCCACCGCCGCGACGGCAGGGGCGGCCTCGGCCGGCTGGGCCGCCGGTGCCGCGGGCACGACCGCCGGGCGCGACCGGTCGCGACGGACCACGACCGCCACGTCGTCGAACGGCACCGGGATGGGCGCCTGCGGCTTGTGCACGCGCACGTCCACGGCCTGCACGGCCGGGTGCGCCAGCACGACGGCGGCGATCCGCTCGGCCACCGTCTCCACGAGGTCGGCCGGGGAGCCCGCGAGGACGTCGTGCACCTCGTGCGCGACGTCGGCGTAGCTCACGGTCTGCGCGAGGTCGTCGGACGACGCGGCGGCGCGGGTGTCCAGGTGCAGCACGACGTCGGCGCTGAAGACCTGGCCGTCGGTGCGCTCGTGCGCGAGCACCCCGTGGTGGCCGGTCGCCGTGACGCCGGCGAGGCGGATCTGGTCGAGCGGCTGTCCGTCCGGTCCTGGAACGGCTGCGGCGAAGGTCACGAGAGGCCCTCCTCATCGGCGGCGGAACGGGGCCCGTCCACGGCTTCGGTGCTGTGTGCCGGTGCGGTCATCCCGGCATCCTCCATGCCACGGGTGGCCGCCGTCCAGGCGTCCGCGACACGGACGGCGTCCGCGTTGGCCCGGGCGGAGTGGACGCGGACCGCCCACGCGCCCGCCGCGGCGGACAGCGCGGAGACGGCCGCGGTGGCGTGGTCCCGCTCGAGCGGCGGTGCGGGCCGGTCGTCCGGCAGGCCTCGCGTGCCCTCCAGCAGGTGGCCCAGGAACCGCTTGCGCGACGCCCCCACGAGGACGGGCCGACCGAGCGAGTGCAGGGCGTCCAGGTGGGACAGGATCGGCCAGTTCAGGACACCGGCCTTGGAGAAGCCGAGGCCCGGGTCGAGCACCACCTGCTCGGCGTCGACGCCCACGGCCAGCAGGGCGTCCATGCGCTGCGCGAGCTCGTCGCGCACCTCGGTCACGACGTCGTCGTACACCTCGAGGCTGTCCATCACGTCCGCGTGGCCGCGCCAGTGCATCGCGACGTACGCCACGCCCGTGTCGGCCACGACGTGACCCATCCGCGGGTCGGCGAGTCCGCCCGAGACGTCGTTGACGATCCGCGCGCCCGCGGCGACGGCGCGCTCCGCGACGGTCGAGCGCGTCGTGTCCACCGACACCACGGCACCGTGCGCCGCGAGCCGCTCGATCACCGGGAGCACGCGGCGCAGCTCCTCGGACTCGTCCACGCGGGCGGCGCCGGGCCGCGTCGACTCGCCGCCGACGTCGAGGATCTCCGCGCCCTCGGCCAGGAGGTCGAGACCGTGCTGCACACCGGCGTCGGGCTCGAACCACTCCCCGCCGTCCGAGAACGAGTCGGGCGTGATGTTCACGACGCCCATGACGAGGCACCGGCCGACGCCGGACAGCTGCGGCAGCCCCGCGACGAGCGCGTCGCGCGGGTGCGCGGCCATCGGCGATGTCACCGCCCCGTGACGAGGCTCATCGCCTCGGCGCGCGTGCTCGCGTTCTGCATGATGCCCCGCACCGCGGACGTCACCGTGCGCGAGCCCGGCTTGCGCACCCCGCGCATCGACATGCACAGGTGCTCGCACTCCACGACCACCAGGACGCCGCGCGGCTCGAGGAGGCGCACCATCGCGTCCGCCACCTGCGTCGTGAGGCGCTCCTGGACCTGCGGCCGGCGCGCGTACACGTCGACGAGGCGTGCCAGCTTCGACAGGCCGGTGATGCGCCCTTCCGTGCTCGGGATGTAGCCCACGTGGGCGACCCCGTGGAACGGCACCAGGTGGTGCTCGCACGTCGAGTACACCTCGATGTCGCGCACCAGCACCATCTCCTCGTGACCGAGGTCGAAGGTGGTGGTCAGCACGTCCTCCGGCTCCTGGCGCAGGCCGGCGAAGATCTCCTGGTAGGCGCGCGCCACGCGGGCGGGAGTCTCCTTGAGGCCTTCCCGGTCGGGGTCCTCCCCGACCGCCAGCAGCAGCTCGCGGACGGCAGCCTCGGCGCGGGCCGCGTCGTACGGGGGCACGTCCGCGGCCGCGCGCATGCCCAGGTCCGTCACCGGATCGGTCACCGGTGCTCCCCTGCCGCCGGGGGCTCCGTGTCCGTGCCGATACCGGGGCCGGCCTCCTGCAGGTCGCCCTGGCCACCGACCGCGGCGGCCTCGTCCTGCGGCACCACGGACTGCCCGTTGCCGTTGGACGCGGCGCGCTCGGCGTCGGTCATGATCGGGCCGCGCGTGTGCACGGTGCGCTGCTCGCTGGACAGCCACACGTCCCGCGGCTCGCGCTTGACCACGGGCGCGAAGACGTCGGCCAGCTCGGCCTGGTTGAGCGTCTCCTTCTCCAGCAGGCGCAGCACCAGCTCGTCGAGCACGTCGCGGTACTGGGTGAGCACCTCCCACGCCTCGTCGTGCGCGGCCTCGACGAGCTTGCGCACCTCGTGGTCCACGGTGCCGGCGACGGCCTCGGAGTAGTCCCGCTGGTGGCCCATGTCGCGGCCCAGGAACGGCTCGCCCGAGCCGCTGCCGAGCTTGATGGCGCCGACCTTCTCGCTCATGCCGTACTCCGTGACCATCTTGCGCGCGGTCGCGGTCGCCTTCTCGATGTCGTTGCTCGCGCCCGTGGTCGGGTCGTGGAAGACGATCTCCTCGGCCACCCGGCCGCCCATCGCGTAGGCGAGCTGGTCGAGCAGCTCGTTGCGCGTGGTGGAGTACTTGTCCTCCATCGGCATGACCATCGTGTAGCCGAGGGCCCGGCCGCGCGGCAGGATCGTCACCTTCGTGACGGGGTCCGTGTACCGCATCGCCGCCGCGACCAGGGCGTGGCCGCCCTCGTGGTACGCGGTGATCTTCTGCTCCTTGACCTTCATCACGCGGGTGCGCTTCTGCGGCCCGGCGATGACGCGGTCGATCGCCTCGTCCAGCGCGCGGTCGTCGATGAGCTGCGCGCCGCTGCGGGCGGTGAGCAGCGCGGCCTCGTTGAGGACGTTCGCCAGGTCCGCACCGGTGAACCCCGGCGTGCGGCGCGCGACGGCGGCGAGGTCGATCGTGTCGACCATCGGCTTGCCCTGCGCGTGCACGTGGAGGATGTGCTCGCGGCCCTTGAGGTCGGGCGCCTCGACGGCCACCTGCCGGTCGAAGCGGCCCGGACGCAGCAGCGCCGGGTCGAGGATGTCGGGACGGTTGGTCGCCGCGATGAGGATGACGTTCGTCTTGACGTCGAAGCCGTCCATCTCGACGAGCATCTGGTTCAGCGTCTGCTCGCGCTCGTCGTGGCCGCCGCCCATGCCGGCGCCGCGGTGGCGGCCGACGGCGTCGATCTCGTCGACGAAGATGATCGCGGGAGCGTTGTTCTTGGCCTGCTCGAACAGGTCACGCACGCGGGACGCGCCGACGCCGACGAACATCTCGACGAAGTCCGAGCCGGAGATCGAGTAGAACGGCACCCCGGCCTCGCCGGCGACGGCGCGGGCCAGCAGGGTCTTGCCGGTGCCGGGCGGGCCGTACAGCAGCACGCCCTTGGGGATCTTGGCGCCCACGGCCTGGAACTTGGCCGGGTCCTCGAGGAACTCCTTGATCTCCTGGAGCTCCTCGACCGCCTCGTCCACGCCGGCGACGTCCGCGAACGTCACCTGCGGCATGTCCTTGCTGATCAGCTTGGCCTTGGACTTGCCGAAGCCCATGACCCCGTTGCGCCCGCCGCCCTGCATCCGCGACAGGATGAACCAGAACACCACGCCGATGATGAGGAACGGGATGAGGAAGCCCAGCATCGAGCTCCAGAAGCTCGGCTGCGGCACCTGGGAGTCGAAGCCGTCCTTGAGGTCGGCCGACCTCACCGCCGTCGCCACCTCGTCGCCCTGCGGCTGGACGTAGAAGAACTCGACCTTGGTGCCGTGGTCCTGCTCGTCGTCCGTCCCGGCGTCGGTGACGTACTTCGTGCTCAGCTCGAGCTCGACCCGTTGCTCGCCGTCGACGACGAGGGCGTGGTCGACGGTGTCGCCGGAGAGCAGCTCGAGACCCTGTGAGGTCTCGATCCGCGACACCCGGTCGGTGCTGAACGCGCTGAAGGCCAGCGAGACGAGCACGAGGCCGACCACGATCCAGATGATCGGGCCGCTCAGGATCTTCTTGATGTTCATCGGCGACGGGGTCGGTGCCCCGCTTCCCTTCCGTCGGGCAACGTGTGGTTCACGACGCTACACGCCGAGTGTGGACGAACCGTGGGTGTTCGCCCAGGGCGCGACGGCGCCCGTCAGCTGTAGACGTGCGGCGCGAGCGTGCCGACGAACGGCAGGTTGCGGTACTTCTCGGCGTAGTCGAGGCCGTAGCCCACGACGAACTCGTTGGGGATGTCGAAGCCCACGTAGCGCACGTCCACGTCGACCTTCGCCGCGTCCGGCTTGCGCAGCATCGCTGCGATCTCCACCGACTGCGGGCCGCGCGAACGCAGGTTCGCGACCAGCCAGGAGAGCGTGAGACCGGAGTCGATCACGTCCTCCACGATGAGCACGTTGCGGCCCGTGAGGTCGGCGTCGAGGTCCTTGAGGATGCGCACGACGCCGGACGACTTGGTGCCCGACCCGTACGAGGAGACCGCCATCCAGTCCATGTGCACCGGGTGGTGCAGCCGCCGCGCGAGGTCCGCCATCACCATGACCGCCCCCTTGAGCACACCGACCAGGAGCAGGTCCTTGCCTGCGTAGTCGGCGTCGATCTGCCCGGCGATCTCGTCGAGCTTGGAGCTGATCTGCTCCTCGGTGAGCAAGATGTTGGCGAGGTCGCCAGAGACGTCCGACTGGTCCACGGTCACTCCTGGAGGGAACGGGTTGGGGCTGGGGGTCGCACCGTCCGGGCCGGATCGGGCCCGGCGGGTCGCAGGTAGAGCCTGCCACACGCCCGGAGCGCGCGAGCGTCGCCCGGCAGGTGGACGGCACCCTGCCCACGCCACGAGACGACGAGCGCGTCGAGCGCGTCCACGTGCCGCGCCGTCGTCGCCCCCGGGGGGCACCCGACCGCGAGGGCGGCCGCTCGCAGCGCACGCCTCCGCAGGGCGGCCGGCGCCGCGGCGAGCGTCCCGGCGTCGAGCACGACGTCGCCGGCGGACGGCCCGTCCGGCGGGTCGCCCCCGGTCGCGCCGGCCGTGGCGAGCAGGTCGGCGGCCAGGGCGTCGAGCGCGTCCGCGTCGTCGCGCAGCTGGTCGGCGGTGCGCGCGAGCGCCGGGACGACGCCGGGCCCCAGCGCGGCCTCCAGCGCGGGGACGACGGCGCCGCGCACCCGGGTGCGGGCGGGCACCGCCGCGTCGACGACGGCGTCGCCCCCGGCCCCGGCGACCGGGAGCAGGTTGGTCGGGTCCGTCCAGAACTCCACGCCGACGGCGGCGCACACCGCCTCGGTCTGCGTGCGCCGCAGGCCGAGGAACGGTCGCACGTAGCGGCCGCGGCGGCGCGGCATGCCCGCCAGCGACCGCGCCCCGCTGCCCCGGGCCAGCCCGAGCAGCACGGACTCCGCCTGGTCGTCCTGGGTGTGGCCGAGGAGGACGGCGACGGCGCCCGTCTCGGCCGCCGCGGCGTCGAGCGCGGCGTAACGGGCGGCGCGGGCCGCGGCCTCCGGGCCGCCGGCACCGGGGGCGTCGTCCACCTGCACGCGCCGCACGAGCACCGGGTCGAGCCCGAGCGCGCGGCAGCGGTCCGCCGCCGTCTGCGCGACGACGTCGGAACCCGGCTGCATCCCGTGGTCCACGACCACGGCCCCGGCCCGCACCGCGTCGCCGGTCGCGCGCACGGACCGTCCCACGCGCCGCGCCTCGGTCGCGGTCACCGCCGCCAGCGCGAGGCTGTCGGCGCCGCCGGAGCACGCGACGAGCACCAGCCCGTCAGGGCCCAGGACGTCGTCGCCCGGCGCGTCGGCGCCGCGCCCGCCGCTGTGCGCGAGCGCGCCGAGCTCGGCACGCACCGCCGCGCGGGCCGCCGCGAGCGCCGGGTCGACGCGGGCCACTCGTCCCCTGCCCCAGGGCTCAGCCGTGCACGCGGCGCACCCAGGCGCGCGGGTCGGCGATCTCGCGGGCGGACGGCAGGTGCGCGGGCTCGGACCAGACGGCGTTGAGCCCGTCGCGGCCGACCCGTTCCTCGACGGCGCGCACGAACGCGGCGCCGTCCCGGTACTGGGCGAGCTTGGCGTCCATGCCGAGCACGCGGCGCAGCACGACGTCCAGCGCGGGGGCGCCCTCGCCGTCGCGCCGCTTCTCGAAACGGGCACGGATGGTGCGCACGGACCGGACGACGCGCGGCCCGACGGCGTCCATCATCACGTCGGCGTGACCCTCCAGCAGGGCCATCACCGCGGTGATCTCCTGCAGCTCGCGCTGCTGGTCCGGGGCGAGGATGCCGTCGAGCGGGGTGACGAGCTCCCCGCGCAGGGCGCGCAGCAGGGTGCGGCCGACGACCGCGACCTTCTCCCGCAGCGGGGCGCGCGCCATCGCGACGGACGTCCGGGTGACGCCGCTCATCAAGTCGCCCACCCGACCCACCAGGTGGTCGGCCAGCCAGGGAGCGGTGGCGAACTGCAGGGCGTGGGTCTGCTCGTGCAGGCACACCCACAGGCGGAAGTCGCGGGGCCGCAGGCTGAGCGCCTGCTCGACCTGCAGCACGTTGGGCGCCACGAGGAGCAGCCGGCCGCGCCCGTCGGGCCCGGGAGCGCCGTACGGGTCGAACTGGCCGAGCACCCGCCCGGACAGCAGCGCGAGCAGTCCCCCGACCTCGGCGGCGCCCGCCAGCCGGGCGGCGCCGGAGGGCAGCGGCACGTCGGCCGCGACCACGGCCATCACCGGGTCGGTCATCGCGCGCATCGACTGCGCGTTCGCGCGGGTCCAGCCCGCGCGGTCCACGACGAGGACCTCGCCCAGGCCGCCGTCGGGCAGGAGGGGGGCGGCGGGCGTCATGCGCGTGACGTCGAGGACGTGCCCGACGGCGTCGCCCGCGGCGGTGCGCAGCCCGGCGACGAGCGCGTCGAGCTCGTCGCGCGGGGCGGCGGCGCCCGGGCGCGCCACCCGGGCCGCGATCTGCGCCGCCGTCGTCCAGTCCAGCAGGGGCTCGGCGGCGGGCACTGGCGTGGTCACGGGACCACGGTAGCCGGGTGCGGCACGCCTCCACGGCGTCTCGCCCTAGGAGCGTCCTCCTCCGCCGCGCTGGAAGACGGACCTGGCGCCGAGCAGACCGCACTCGTGGTTACCGCGCCGAACGGCAGCCGCAGTCCGCGAGGTCGCCGGCGAAGCCGTCGAAGATCACCCTGGCGCCGTAGGTGCCGCCGTCGGGCACCTTGTCGGCGACGGTGACGAAGACGAGCATCCGGTCGTCGGTGGTCACGACGGTGCCTGCCAGCGCGGTGACGTTCGGCAGGCTGCCGGTCTTGCCGGTGACGTAGCCGCGGCCCGGGTTCCCCTTCGGGTAGCGGTCGTGCAGGGTGCCGCTGAGCCCGGCCACCGCGAGGCCGTCGGCGACGTCGCGCAGCTCGGGTCGGTCCGGGTCGACGGCGAGCCGCAGCGCGGCCGCGAGCTGGCGCGGGGTGACCTGCGAGCCGCGGGCCAGCCCGGACAGGTCGTGCAGGACGGCGCCGTCCATGTCGATGCCGAGGTCCTCGACGGTCGCGGTCACGGCCCGCACGCCGTCCGCCCCGGTGCCGGGCAGTCCGGCGTCGATCGCGACGATGCGGCCCACGACCTCCGTGATCGCGTTGTCGGACCGGCGCAGCATGTCGCCGACCACGTCGCGCAGCGGTGCCGACTCGACGCGACCGATCTCGCGCGCGGACGACGGCGCCCGGTCGCGGGTCACGTCACCGCGGACCGTCACGCCGCGCTTCTCGAGCGCCTTCGCGAACGTGGTCGCGGCCGCCATCGCCGGGTCCTTCTCCCGCGGGGCGTACTCGTCGTCGGTCGTCCGGGCGACGTCGACGGCGAGCGCCGCGACGGGGGCCGTGTACCCGAGGGTCACGTCCTCGGCCGGCACCTTCGCGGGCACCGCCGGTCCGGTGAAGAGCGTGTCGTCGAGGCTGAGGGTGACGTCCTTGCCGGTGAGCCGCACCTGCGCGGCCACCTGGGCCGCGAGGTCCCCCAGGCCGGCGCGGCCGTTCACCTCGTCGGGGTCCCCGGCCCCGGCGGCCAGCATCATGTCGCCGCCGCCCACGAGGACGAGGTGGGAGTCGCCGTCGAGCACGACGCGCGTGGGGAGCGTCGTGTCCCCGCCCGGGCCCTCGAGCGCGGCGACGGCCGTGAACAGCTTCTGCGTGGAGGCCGGCACCATCAGCCGGTCCGGCGCGGCGGAGCCGAGCGTCTGCCCGGTGGCGGCGTCGGTGACGAGGACGCCGACCCGCTTGCCCAGCCGGTCGTCCGTCGCCAGCTCCTTCACCAGCCGGCCGACGGCGGCCGCGGTGGGCTCGGGCGCGTCGTCGGGCAGGTCGGGCAGCGCGCGCTCGGGCGCGGGGCCCTCGGTCGCACCGGGTGCCGTCGGGAACGGGGCCGCCGGGGCGGGCGGCGGGGCGGTGGTGAGCAGGCCCGGCACGACGTCGTAGGCGTCCGCCACGAGGTACCCGCCGAAGAGCACGACCACGGTCGTGACGGTGGCGCCGACGCTGGCCCGCCACCCCATGTCGTCCTCCCGAGTCCGTGAGCATCGTCACAGACCGGATCCCGTGCCGCGCTCGGTGGGTATCTTCCCACGTCCCCACCCCGAACGCGGCCGCCGCACCGGGCCGGGCGCGAGCACCCGCGCATGGCACACTTTGACAGGGCGTCCGCACCGAGCATGGCCCGACCGAGCATGTCCGAGCATGGAGGAACAGTGGAGTTCGACGTCACGATCGAGATCCCGAAGGGCCAGCGCAACAAGTACGAGGTCGACCACGAGACCGGTCGCATCCGCCTCGACCGCATGCTCTTCACCTCGACGCGCTACCCGGACGACTACGGGTTCATCGAGGGCACCCTCGGCGAGGACGGCGACCCGCTGGACGCGCTCGTGCTGCTGGAGGAGCCGACGTTCCCCGGCTGCCTGATCCGCTGCCGCGCGCTCGGCATGTTCCGCATGCGCGACGAGGCGGGCGGCGACGACAAGGTGCTCTGCGTGCCCCTGGGCGACCAGCGCGCCGCCTGGCGCCAGGACATCGACGACGTCTCCGACTTCCACCGCCTGGAGATCCAGCACTTCTTCGAGGTCTACAAGGACCTGGAGCCCGGCAAGTCCGTCGAGGGGGCCCACTGGGTGGGCCG
>NZ_JBHUWC010000037.1:0-7217 GCF_042670225.1 Isoptericola sp. NPDC057191
GCCGCACCCCCTGCGTGCGGCGGCCCTCGTCGAGGCTGCGGTCGGGTCCCGGTCCGGTCACATGGGGGGCATGAGCACCGAGTCGACCAGGTAGACGGTCGCGTTCTGCGTCATGACGCCGCCGCACACGACCTTCGCGTCGTTGACCATGAGGTCGTCGCCGGAGCCGGTGACCTTCACCGTGTCGCCCTCGACGGTCTTGTGCTCGCCGGCGATGTCCTCCGGGAGGATCTGGCCGGGCACGACGTGGTAGGTCAGCACGGTCGTCAGCAGGTCGGCGTCCTCGGACAGCGTGTCGATCGTCTTCTTGTCGACCTTGCCGAACGCGTCGTCGACGGGCGCGAAGACGGTGAACTCGTCGCCGTTGAGGGTGTCGACGAGGTTCACGTCCGGGTTGAGCTCGCCGCTGACGGCCTTCGTCAGGGTGGTGAGCATCGGGTTGTTCGACGCCGCGACGGCCACCGGGTCGGTGGACATGCCGGTGATCGAGCCGGCGCCGTCGGGCACCTGCTCGGCATAGGCGGCGCAGCCCGGGCCGACGAGGTTCGCGGCCGGGTCCATGGCGTCCTGCGCCATGTCGTCCGACTCCGTGGCCGAGTCCGGGGACATGGGGGTGCTGTCCGCCGTGGTCTCCTCCGCGGCGGCGTCCGACCCCGTGTCGGTCCCGGAGTCGGAGGAGCAGGCGGCGAGCCCGAGGAGGGCCAGGGTGGCGAAGCCGGCGGCGGCGGTGCGAGCACGGGTACGGGCGTTCATGGATCTCTCCTTGCGTCGTCGCCCCGCCTCTCCGGGGGCGCTTCAGCAGGGGTTCGGAGCCCCCGGCAGGGTGGATGGGTCCGGGCCCGAAACGAGTGCAGGACGGGTGCCGGACGAGCGCCGGACCCATCCGGACGGCCCGGTGCGCCGAACCCCGGGCATGGAGACCTTGGTCCTGATCGGCCTGCTCGGTGGCCTCATCACCGGCATCTCACCGTGCATCCTCCCGATGCTCCCGGTGATCTTCTTCGCGGGCGGCGTGCAGGGTGCCCGACCGGCGGCGCCCTCCGCCCTGCGCTTCGACGTGCCGACGGCGGTGCGCACCGGCGTGGGCGGGCGCGTCGAGTCCGGCGTCGTCACGGCGTCACGCCCGCCTGCGCCGGGGACGACGGAGACGGCCGCCGTCCCGACCGGGGCACGCCCCGGCGGGCGCTCGTGGCGGCCGTACCTCGTGATCGCCGGGCTGGTGCTGAGCTTCAGCACCATGACCCTGCTGGGCTCCCTGGTGCTGGGGGCGCTCGGCCTGCCGCAGGACCTGCTGCGCTGGGTGGGCATCGGGCTGCTCGCCGCCCTCGGGGTCGGGATGATCGTGCCGCGCTTCGAGGAGGTGCTCGAGCGCCCCTTCCTGCGCCTGGCGTCCCTCGGGGCGCGCAAGACGCCGAGCCAGGACCGGGGCGCGTTCCTGCTCGGTCTCGGGCTGGGCGTGCTGTACGTGCCGTGCGCCGGGCCGGTCCTGGCGGCGATCACCGTGGCCGGCGCGACGGGGGACATCGGCCCGGGAACGGTCGTCCTGACCCTCTCGTTCGCCGTCGGCGCGGCTATCCCGCTGCTCGTCTTCGCGCTCGCCGGACGGCGCGTCGCGGAGCGGGTGTCCGGGTTCCGCCGCCACCAGCGCGGCATCCGGGTCACGGGCGGCGTCGTCGTCCTCCTGCTCGCGGGTGCCCTCGCCCTCAACCTGCCCCAGCAGCTCCAGCGCGCCCTGCCGGACTACACAGGTGCGCTGCAGCAGCAGGTGGACGAGAACGCCTCGGTGCAGGACGCGCTCGACCTCGGCGGCATCGTCACCGACGCGAACCGGGAACTGTCGAACTGCGCCAACGGCTCGGCCGAGCTGGCCGACTGCGGCACGGCGCCGCCCCTGACCGGCATCACGCGCTGGCTCAACACCCCGGGCGGCGCACCCGTCGACCTGGCCGACCTGCGCGGCAAGGTGGTGCTGATCGACTTCTGGACGTACTCCTGCATCAACTGCCAGCGCGCCATCCCGCACGTCACCGCCTGGTACGACGCCTACCGCGACGCGGGCCTGGAGGTGATTGGCGTGCACACGCCGGAGTTCGCCTTCGAGCGGGAGACCCGCAACGTCGTCGCCGGCGCTCGCGAGCTCGGCGTCGACTACCCGATCGCGCAGGACAACTCCTACTCGACCTGGACGACGTACCGGAACCGGTACTGGCCTGCGGAGTACCTGGTCGACGCGGACGGGACGGTCCGGTACATCAAGCACGGCGAGGGCGACTACGACGTCACCGAGCAGCACGTGCGCGACCTGCTGCGCGCCGCCGACCCCACGGTCGAGCTGCCGCCCGCCACGGACGTCGCCGACACGACGCCCGGCGAGGCGACGACGCCGGAGACCTACCTCGCCCTGAACAAGGTGTTCAACTACGCGGGCGAGCCGGACTACGGCTCCGGCGAGCAGACGTACGACCACCCGGACGAGCAGCCGCAGGACACGTTCTCGCTCGGCGGCCGGTGGGCCGCGGACTTCCAGGGCGCGACGGCCGTCTCCGACGACGCGACGCTGCGGCTCGCCTACCGGTCGACGGACGTCTACGCCGTCCTCGGCGGCAAGGGGACCGTCACCGCGCGAGTGCGGTCCGACGACGGCACCGTGCTCGGCGAGCGCACCGTCGACGTCGGGGGGAACCCCACGCTCTACGACGTCCTGCGCGGCGACGGCCCCACCGCGGGCACCGTGGAGCTCGAGGTGTCGCCGGGGGTGACCGTGTACACGTTCACCTTCGGGTGACGACCCGGCCATCGGGAGCGGTGCCAGGAGGTGTCACGACCAGCCCTCGGCGGCCTGCACCCACGGGCTGACGCGCACGGTGGCGCCGTCGAGCACGTCCAGGTCGACGGGGCCGACCCCGGGGACCTTCGGCGTCAGCGACACGGCCTCGGCGTCGGGGACGGGGACGACGTCGACGGTGGTGGTGACGTCCGGGTCGAGGGCCGTGGACATCGCGCCCCACTGCAGGGAGGCCCTCGCGCGCTCGCCGGGCGGGACGACGACGCGGCCGGGGACGACGCCGGGAGCCGAGGGGGCGAGGGTGACGTCCGGTTGCGCGTCGCCCGCGGCGTCCCGGAACACCAGCCCGGGCGTGCCGTCGAGGGCGCACGGGCTCCCGGACACGTTGCGTGCGAGGACGGCGAGGTAGCGGCTGCCTGCGGCGGCGTCGGGCGCGCTCAGGGCGAGGCGGAGGTCGGCGCCCGTGCAGGCGGGCGCGTCGACGTCCGGCCAGGCGGCCACGCCGTCGGGCAGGGGCACGGTGTGCTCGGCGGGCTCGGGCGGGGCGACGTCGCCCACCCAGCCGTCGACCAGGGTGGCGAACCCGGGCTCGCTCAGCGTGTACGCGACGGGCCGTCCGAGCCCGGAGGCCCGGGCCGGGTCGTCCAGCCACCGCACCAGCGCGCGGGCCTGCGCCGACGCCGCCGGCACCGACAGCGCGACCGACAGTCGCGGCTCCATCGATGCGGCGAAGGACGTGATCTCCACGCCCGGACGACGCGAGGAGGCGACGGCGAGGCGGACGGCAGGGACGTCGGGCACGGCCTGGTAGGCGTCGTACTGGACGGCACCGTCGGCGGTGGCCAGGGAGGCGGTCAGCCCCGCGTCGGCGGAGGCCCGCGCGAGGGCGACGAGCGCGTCGCCGTCCGCCGCGTCGGCGCTGGCGCCGCTGACCGACGTCGCGCCCGCGCGCCAGAGGCGGTAGGCGTCGGCCACGGACGTCGCGTCGCCGTCGTCCGCGACCCACGCGGTCAGCGGGTAGACCGTGATCCCGTGCACGGTGCGGGGCGTGCCGGCGCGCACGGTGGTGTCGAGGGACAGGCTGCGCACACCGTCGACCTGCGCGGCGGCGAGGACGTCGTGCGCCCGTTCCGCCGCGCGCCGCGCCGTGTCGGGCGCGAGCCCGGGGTCGAGGACGACGGTGACGTCGGCGCGCGCGACGTCGCCGTCCTTCGCGTCGCGCTGCGTCACCTCGTAGGTCGTGAGCTCCGTCGAGACGACGCCGGGCACCGCGGCCGCGTCGTGCACGGCGGCACGCAGCGCGTCCGGCACCGGGTCCCAGGGCCGCCAGGCGGACAGGGCGACGGCGACTGCCACCACCACGACCAGCGCTGTCACCAGGGCCGCCGCCCGTCGCCCGTTCACGCCCCGATCCTGTCAGCCGGGTGTGGTGGTGCGGGTGGTGCGCGGTGAAGGGACCGGGCGGTCAGCCGACGAACGACTCCAGCTCGGCGCGGGGGACCTGGCGACGGGACCGGATCAGCTCCTCGACGTCGTCCATGCGCTCCCACACGTTGACCGCCATGCCGGCCTGGACCTCGCCGTCGCGCAGCCAGAACGCGACCAGCTCGCGCGTGTCCGTGGAGCCGCTGATCACCACCTCGGTGTCGTCGGCGCGGGGGTCGACGTACCCCTTGTACTCCATGCCCATGTCGTACTGGTCGCTGAAGAAGTAGGGGAGGACGTCGTAGGCGGCGTCGTCGCCGAGCATGGCGCGGCCGGCGTGCGCGCCGGTGTCCTGCGCCACGGCCCAGTGCTCGACCCGCAGCGGGCGGCCGTAGTGCGGGGAGGGGACGGACGCGATGTCGCCGGCGGCGAACACGTCCGGGGCGGACGTGCGCAGCGAGCCGTCCACGGCGATGCCGCCGCCGAGCTCGCGGCTGCGCAGCTCCAGGCCGGCGGCCGACGCGATGCCCACGTTGGGCGTGACGCCCACGCCGACGACGACGAGGTCGGCGTCGAGGCGGGTGCCGTCGGCGAGCTCGACGCCCGTGACCCGGCCCGACTCGCCCGTGAACCGCACGACGTCGCCCCGGTGCCGTGCCACGCCGCGCTCCTCGTGCACGCGTCCGTAGAGCGCGCCGAGCTGCGGGCCGAGGGTGACCTCCAGCGGGTGCTCCGTCTGGCCGACGAGGCAGACGTCCAGCCCGAGCATCCGCGCCGACGCGGCGACCTCCGTGCCGATCCAGCCGTCGCCGACGACGACGACGTTGCCCTCGCCCTCGAGCGAGGCCGGGAGCAGGATGCCCGCCAGCAGGTCGGCGTCGTCGACGGTGCGCAGCGTGTGCACCCCGATGAGGCTGCGGCCCGGCACGTTGAGGGCGCGGGGCGTGGACCCCGTGGCGAGGAGCAGGCGGGAGTACCCGAGGGTCGACCCGTCGGCGAACGTGACCTCGTGGTCCGCGGGCGCCAGGTCGACGACGGTGGTGAGCGTGCGCAGGTCGACGCCGTGGTCGTCGTACCAGCCGGCCTTCAGGGGGTAGACGACGTCGGCCTCGGCCTGCCCGCGCAGGTAGTCCTTGGACAGCGGGGGACGCTCGTACGGGCGGTGGCCCTCGGAGGTGACGACGACGACGTCGACGGAGGCGTCGCGCTCGCGCACGGCCTCCACGGCCCGGGCGGCCGCCAGGCCCCCTCCGGCGACGAGGATGGGTGCGGTGGACGACGCAGGCATGGTGAGACTCCTGACCGGCGGGAACGGGGCTGCCGACGCTGACGGTGCCACAGTTCGGGCCTGCTGGCGACCCTCGCGGGCCGCCGAGGCTCCCCGGTCGGGCGTCGCCGCCGGACCGGGGTGCCTCGGGTCCTCAGTCGCCCTTGACGTTCACCAGCTGGTGCAGCGTGTGCCGCACCGTGACGAGGTCGGCGGCGTCGGCCATGACGGTGTCGATGTCCTTGTACGCCGCGGGGATCTCGTCGATGAACGCCGCCGTGTCGCGGAACTCGATGCCGGTCATCGCCTCGCGGAGCTGGTCCTGGGTGAACAGGCGCCGCGCGGCCGTGCGCGAGTGCTGCCGCCCGGCGCCGTGCGGGGAGGAGTGCAGCGACAGCGGGTTGCCCAGGCCCTCCACCACGTAGGACGCCGTCCCCATCGAGCCAGGGATCAGCCCGGGACGACCGGCGTCCGCCTGGATCGCGCCCTTGCGGGAGACCCACACGTCCTTGCCGAAGTGCCGCTCGCGCTCGGTGAAGTTGTGGTGGCAGTTGATCCGCTCGGCCTCCACCACCGGCTCGTCCAGGAAGTCGCCGACCTGGCGCGCGACGCGGTCCATCATCTCCTCGCGGTTGAGCAGCGCGAACCGCTGCGCCCACCGCAGCTCGGCGACGTACCGGTCGAACTCGTCCGTGCCCTCGACCAGGTAGGCGAGGTCGCGGTCCGGCAGCGGGATCCACCACTGCGCGGCCTGCTGCTGCGCGACGGCGATGTGGTGCTGGGCGATCCTGTTCCCGATCCCGCGCGAGCCGGAGTGCAGGAACAGCCACACGGCACCGGTCTCGTCGGCCGTCACCTCGATGAAGTGGTTGCCCGACCCGAGCGAGCCGAGCTGGAGACGCCAGTGCCGCGCGTACGACGCCGGGTCGAACCCGGCCTGCTCGGCGAGCTGCTCCAGCTCCTCGACCCGCGGGGCCGCCGTCGCGACGACCTTGGCGTTCGCCCTGCCCGCCGACAGCGGCACCGCGCGCTCGATCGCCTCGCGCAGCGGCGCGAGGTCGCGCCCCGCGAGCCGGTCGGCCGTGAACTGGGTGCGCACGGCGATCATGCCGCAGCCGATGTCGACCCCGACGGCGGCGGGGATGATCGCGCCGAGCGTCGGGATCACCGAGCCGACGGTCGCCCCCTTGCCCAGGTGCGCGTCGGGCATGAGTGCCAGGTGCGGGTAGATGAACGGCATGCCGGCCGACGTGCGGGCCTGCTCGACGGTCTTGTCGTCGATCACGCTCGCCCACGACAGCAGACGCTGGGACAGCTTCTCCATGTCTCTTTCCTTGAGGGTGTTCCAGGCTGGTGGGCCGGGGCCTCCCTCGGGCGCGGACCGCGTGGTCCGCGGTCAGCAGGGGAAGCGCCCCGGACCGTGACGGTGCGGGGCGCAGGACAGCGGAGAGCTGTGACTATGCGACCAGCGCCGAGAGGGACGACGAAGGGCGGCTGGGGAGCTGCTGCTCCGGCACCGCGTCGAGCGAGCGCTGATACTGCGCGTTCACGACTGTCGTCCTCTCTGGCCTGACTGATGAGCCGCACCAGCCGGTGCGGGGGGGCCCGCCCAAAGGCCGGGCGCGGCCCCCGGCCCCCGCAAATGCGGGGGGCCCCCGGGGGGGGGGCGGCCCGGGGGGGCGCGGGCCGGCGCCGCGGGCGGCGCGCCCGCGCGGCCTCCGCGCAGACCTCGCCAGGTCG
>NZ_JBHUWC010000037.1:7227-25000 GCF_042670225.1 Isoptericola sp. NPDC057191
GTGGCCGGCAGCTTCTTTTGTTTATCAGCGACCGAGTCGGCCCTGAGTGATGCCCCCCCCCCGCGGGGGCGCCGCGACCGACACTAGGGCCGGTCGCGCCGCAGGTCCACGGAATTGCCGGGTGCCCCGTCGGTGGGGTCAGCCCGTGACCTCGGCGTTGTCGGTGAGGAACGGGCGCACCTCGATCCACTCGTGCAGGGAGCGTCCGCCCGGGCCGGGGGCCGAGGACAGGTAGGCCGCCGCCTCGTGGGCGCGCTCCTGGGTCTCGACGTCGATGACCATCCAGCCCGCGACGAGGTCCTTGGTCTCGGCGAACGGGCCGTCGGTGACGGGCGGACGCCCCTCGCCGTCGTACCGCACGAACGCACCGCGCGGGGAGAGGGCCTGCGCGTCGACGAACTCGCCGCGCTCCTCCAGGTCCTGCATGACCTTGCCCATGAAGTCCATGTGGGCGGTGACCTCGTCGGGCGTCCACCGGTCCATGGGGACGTCCGTGCCGGGCACGGGCTCGGGGTTGCCGCGGTAGTGCTTGAGGAGCAGGTACTTGGCCATGATGTCCGTCCTGTCGTCGCGAGGCGGTGCGGGTCACCGCCGACACTCCTGGGACGGAGCCGGCCGGCGGTTCTCGACATCGGGTGTCGAGCTGGGTGTCGAGCTGGGTGTCGAGGTGCGTGTCGAGCTGGGTGTCGAACGCCGTCAGTGGGTGGTGACGGGGGCGGTGTAGAGGCTCGGCGAGCAGCCCGTCTCGCCGGGTTCGAGCAGGATCCGGTCGAAGGCGGTGAACCGCCACGTGGGGCCGTCGTCGGGCCGTACCGCCACGATGCAGTCGCGGGCGTCCGTGACGCCCACGACGGCGACCAGCTCGTCCGCCGCCCGTTCCGCGCGGATCACGTCGACGCCGGGGAAGACGGCACGCAGAGCGGTCGTCGCGTCGTCCGGGGCGGCGTCGTCGGGGAGCTCGTCCAGCACCTGAAGCACCTGCTCGCTCGCCTTGACGTCGAGAGACGCGGGCGCGCTCGGCGTCGGCGGGGCCTGGGACGGCGACAGGTCGGACGGGCACTCGATCTTGTCGTGGTCGGCGACGTCGTCCGGGTCGGACGACCGGACCGCGTACCGCCAGCAGGTCGTCGAGCTGCCCGAGGTGCGGCCGGCGTCGCCCATCACGCTGTTGACAGCGGGCACGTCGACCGAGACGGCGAGCTCGATCCGCGCGCCGTCGTGGTCGCCGGACGATCCGTGCCAGGCCAGGGGGACGACCGTGTAGGACACGTCGGCCGTGTCGTCCGGGACCCGCGGTGACACGACGGCGCGCCGCTGGACGATCTCGGCGGCGTCGGCGGGTTCGTCGTAGGACGGCTCGATGTCGTCGGCGATCCCGGCCGCGACGCGTTCCCCGAGCTCCGCCGCCAGCGCGTCGCCGTCGTCCGCGACGAAGATCCCGACGGCGTCGCGCACGGGACCGCCGACCAGGGCGTTCACGGCGTAGATGGTGACGATCGTGGGCACGACCGCGAGGAGCGCGGTGAGCCCCAGGATCTTCAGGAGGAGGAGGGCCTTGCGAGGCGGGGGCTTGTCCTCGGCGTTGAGCACGCGACGATCCTGACGGATCGTCGCCCGGGGCGCCAGCCCTCCCGCACGAGGGGAAGAAGAACGTGGTCTGGCGGGTGCCTGCGGGGGCCGTCCTGCGCTACGTTATTGGCATGAACGCCAATAGTGCTGCTGGTGAGGGCGGAGGGGACCGCCGGGCGGGTCGTCGCCGCCTCGCCCCCGAGCGTTCCCGGCAGCAGATCCTCGACGCCGCGACCGCGCTGGTCGCGGAGCACGGCCCTGACGCCGTCACCCTCGCCCAGGTGGCCGCCGCGGCGGGCGTGACCCGGGGGCTCGTGAGCCACTACTTCGGCACGCATCGCGGCCTGGTGCGCGAGGTGCTGCGCGCGGAGGACGCGCGCCATCGCGAACGCGTCCGGGCGCGGGTCGCGGACGACGCCGGCGTGCCCTACGCCGCCCGGATGCTCGACGTCGTGTTCGCGACGCTCGACGACGAGCGCTACCTGAGGCTGTGGGCGTGGTCGGCGCTGCACCCGGAGCACGGCACGCTCGCGACCGACGGGCTCGCCGGCATCGCGGACATGATGGAGGCGGGCCTGCGCGCGGCCCTGCCCGCGGACCGGGTCCCGTCGCGCGACCGGATCGAGGCGGTGCTGCTGCTCGGGATGTCCGGCGCGTACGGGTATGCGCTGGGTGGCCGGTCGTGGCAGTCGGCCCTCGGTCACGACCCCGACGACGCGGCACGCTCGGCCGCCTTTCGCTCCGCACTCTCGGCCGCCGTGGCGGCGTACCTCGTCGGCGAGGAGACCGCCTGATGGACACGACGTTCGACACGCTGCCGCCCCAGGTCCTCGTCGGCCTCGTGACCCTCACGGTCGTCGTCCTCCTGCGGCTGCGGCCTCGGCCCGCGCGGACGCGACGCCTGCTGACCGGCCCCGTCGTCGTCATGGTCGTCGGCGCGTTCCTGCTGGTGCCGTGGCTCGCGCTGCCGTCGGCGGGCGGCGTGGGCGCGACGGTCGTCGTCGCGACCGTCGATCTCGTGCTCACCGTGGGCCTCGGCGTCGCGCGCGCCGCCACCGTGCAGCTCTCTCCCGGGGAGGCGGGCGTGGTGCAGTACCGGTACACCGGCGCGACCGTGGCCCTGTGGGCCGTCTCCGTCGCCGTCCGCTTCGAGCTCGCCGGCGCCGGCGCCCGCCTCGGGGCGTCGCCCGCCGTCACCGAGGGCAGCGTCCTGCTCGCTCTGGGGCTCGCCCTGCTGACGCAGAACGTCGTCGTGGCGCGACGGGCCGCCCGCGTGCGGTCGGCGAGCGTCGACGTCGCCCCGCGAGCGGTGGCGTCCCGGTCGTCCGGGAGTGCGGCTGCGTGACGGTGGCCGACCGGCGATCTCTGTGAGAGGACGCGGACTGCCTGGGCCCGACGCGTGCTGAGCGGGTCGCCTGTCGGGCCCGTGCGGCATCATGCGCTCATGACTGACGACGTCGAGGGACTCGGCATCGACTCCCCGAAGCACCCGGCCTTCGCAGCGCACTTCACCGACCCGATCTATGACGACCCGGCGAACGACTTCGCGCCGTTCGGCAACGACGAAGGCTGGGACATGCTGGCCAGCTGGTCCCAGCGGGCCGATGAGCTCGGCCCGACCTCCACCGTGCTCGACCTGCTGGAGGCCGACGGCGAGGAGTCTTTCGGCCCCGAGTCCCTGGATGACGACGACATCGACGCTGCGATGTTCGCCGTCGGCGCGGCGTTCGCGCTCCTGCGGCTGACCGGACAGATCGATGCGGCAGGAAGGGGCCTCGCCATGCGGGCGCTCGACGTCCTCGACTCCTGCTACGACCGTCCCGCGGAAATCACCCGTATGCGCGAGGACCTGCTCGCCTGGTGATCCGACAGAACCGAGGGAGCGGCGGGCGCGGAGCGGGAGCGTCGACCGTCCCAGCGGAGGACCGATGACATCGACGACCTGGACCTGCGCCACCTGCGGGACTGCCCACGAAGGACTTGCCTGGGTGTTCGGGCCGACCGCGCCAGAGCCCTGGCTTCGTGCCTCCGATGCTCAACGCTCCCAGGGCGAGCTCAACGCCGACACGTGTGCCCTGGTCGACGCGGCGGGAACGACGAACTACTTCGTACGTGGTCATATCGAGATCCCGGTGACCGACTCCGACCAGGGCCCGTTCACCTGGTCGGTCTGGGTGTCGCTCAGCGAAGCCAGCATGCGAACCCAGGTGGACCACTGGAACGACCCTGCGCGAGCGGACCTGGCACCGATGTTCGCGTGGCTGTCCACCTATCTGCCCTACGAGCCGCCGACCGCGCCGATGGCCGCCCGGCTCCATTCGCGCCCACCGGGCGTGGTGCCGTGGATCGAGCTCGACCCCACGCTCGACCATCCGCTCGTGCACGAGCAGACTCACGGCATCACGCTTCACCGGGTCGCGGAGATCAACCGCACGCTCCTGGGTGCCAACCCCGGCGACTCGAACTGACACCGGACCCTGCCGAACCGTGACCCCGACGCGCCGAAGATCACCAGCGCCGTGAAGTGGTTCTCGACGTCGCATGCCTGGAGGGTCTTCCGACCGAAACTCGTCTCTGCGCGTTCCGCATCGGCATACCCGTGCGCCGCTACCGTGACGGCCGGGGCACGACATTGACTCCGAAATCAGCTGTGGAGGACTCGAGATGAGCACGAGGGACGAGGGCACGCGAAGCCTCCAGGGGGACCCGGGCTCGCATGGCCGCGGACTCTGTCGCGCATGAACGTCAGGGAAGCTCAGGAAGCACTTGCCGCCGCCCGGCAGGCCTTTGACGAGGCCCGCGCAGAGGTGGACTCGGCGTATCGCGCGCGGGAAGCCGAGATGGCCGCGCAGCCGGTGGAGGGGCATCCTGCTGCCCGTGCCCGGCTGGAAGCGGCCCGCTCGCGCTTCGACGCCGCTCGCTTCTCTGTCATGGCCGCCATGCTTCGGCGACGCGCGGCTGAGGCGTCCCTGACGGCGATCGAATGGGAGGCCTTGGCGGTCATGGAGGTTGCACCTCCTCGGCGGCGGGACGGCTGACCGACCGGGGCACCGGGTAAGGGTTCGTCCTGAAGTGCTCCTGAACAGGTGGTGGAGCCGAGCCCTCAGCGCCCCAGGTGATGCCCTGACGGCGCCTTCCGAACCCATGACGAGCAAGGGCCCTTGGGCCACCGAGCGTCCCCACCTCCACCGAGCCCGACGCGCTCCCGGCGCACTCGCCCGCCGTGCCGCGTCGAGCGTCCAGGCGTGCGGGGACCGCCGTCGAGCGAGTGGCCCCGCTTCAGGGATCTCCGGGCAAGCAAGAGGCCCTGCTTGAGCCGGTGCACGAAAGGGGCCACGCCGATTCGTCAGCCCCCAGCGACCGCGAAGACAAGGGCCGCTGACCTGGGCGACGCGAAGCCTTTGACAGGCAGGCCGACGCAGCATTTACTGTACTGACGAGTCAGACTAGTTTGCGCGGAGGGTGGGGCCGAGATGGTGGGAACGGCGGTCGGGCCGGTGCGGCGGCGTGCCCTGGTCGTGGGGTCGGGGATGGCGGGGTGTGCCGCGGCCTGGTGGCTGGACCGCGAGGGGTGGGAGGTCGTCCTGGTCGACAAGGAGGCCGAGCCGTTCCCGTCCAGCTACCTGCTGCAGCTGGACGCTGAGGCGACGCGGGTGCTGCGGTTGATGGGTGGGCAGCAGATTCTCGACGAGGTGACTTTCTCGGCGCCCGAGACGTCGCTGCGGTGGGGCGCGCGCAAGGTCCGCGAGGTCCGCTTCGACACCGGCGCGGACTGGCGGCTCGCCCGGCGTGCCACGTTGCTGTCGCGGCTGTTCGCACACCTGCCCGCCACCGTCGAGACGCGGATGGGCGCAGAGCTCGACGCCCTGGAGCACCGGAACGAGGACGTGCTGGCCAGGTTCGTCGACGGGTCGAGCGAGTCCTTCGACATCGTCGTCGGCGCGGACGGTCTGCACTCGACGGTGCGACGGCTCACGCTGGCCTCTGAGGAGCAGAGCGTGTACCGCAACGGCCTGTCCCACGTGTGGATCAACGCCGACATCCCGCTGCCCGAGGGGCGGGCGGTGATCGCGTCCCGTGAAGGGATGCTGATGCTGGTCTACCCCTTCCTCGACACGGACCAGACGTCGATCATGGCGGTCGTCCCGGTGCCCAGCACGGCCAGGCCGGACATGGGGATGCTGAAGGATCGGGTGTGCGACGCCGTCGAGCGCCTCGGCCCGGAGATGCGCGCGGTCGCGGTGGCGGGGCGCAAGTCGCAGGACACGAAGCTGACGCGGTTCTCCCAGACGCGGCTGCCGCGCTGGTACACCCGCCGAGTGGTGCTGCTGGGCGACGCGGTGCACTGCATCGACCCGGTGTCCGGGATGGGCGCGCACGCGTCGTTGCCCGGCGCGAAGGCGCTGGCCGAGGCGTTGCGGGACACCGACGACGTCACGGCCGCGTTTGCCAGGTACGAGGCCGAGATGCGGCCGTTCGCACGGACGGCGCAGAGCATCACGGCGCGGGCCGTGGAGTTCAGCACGGGCGTCCAGGGGCGCAGCCGGGCGGCCTCCGTGGCGGGCCTGGCCGGCGACCTGCTCGCCGCCGTCCCGGCCGTGCTGACGCGGTCCACCGCGCGCCGGCGCGCCACGACGGTAGCCGACAGCCGTGCATGAACACCGCCTCGGAGGGCGCGGCCCGTCGTGGCCATTCATCAGGGAGCGTGGAGGCCGGGCACACTGGTCGCCGAGCGATGCCGCCACCCGCACGTGAGAGAGAGATCGATGGGACGCACAGCAGGACGAGGGCCCGAGGACACCAAGCGGCTGATCCTGGATGCCGCGAAGGGCGTCGTCGTGGAGCAGGGCGCCCGCGCGACCCTGGACGACGTCGCGGTGGCGGCCGGGCTGACACGCGGGGCGGTGATCTACCACTACAGCTCCAAGAACGCGCTGTGGCTCGCGTTGGCCCAGGACGTGACCGAGCAGTTCCACCGGGACGTCGTCGACCTGCTGGAGGGCGGCAGCGCCCCGGGACGTCTGGCGAGAGCGTTCATCCGAGCGTCGCTGGAGGGCGACAACATCGACACGGTGGGGGAGCGGCTGTTCCTCCTGTCGGCCCTTGCCGCCGCCCCCGGCGTGGCCGAGCTGGTGGCTGAGGACGGGGCCCGTTGGAAGGCTGAGCTGGCCGAGGACGGACTGTCCGTGGGAGCCCGCACGGTCATCGCCAACGCCGTCGACGGTGCGGGCCTGATGACGGGGTGGGGGCTCAAGCCCGAACGGGACGAGCTCGTCGCCCTGCGTACCGAGCTGGAGGGCCTCACCGCTCCGGGCCGGTAGCTCCCCGACGCATGCACCCGTCGCGCGAGCAGGAGGCCGAGCGCAGGATGGTCGCATGCCCCCGCTGCTGGACGGCTATCGCGCCCGGATCGCGCTCTCGGTGCTCCTCATCGTCGCGGAGACCGCCGGCGTGGTCGTCGTGCCGTTCGTGATCGGCGTCGCCGTGGACGACTACCTCGAAGGATCGATCCGCGGGCTGGTCTGGCTGATCGGGGTCGGTCTGACGACCGTGCTGGTCTCCACGGCCCGGCGGCTGCACGACGCCCGGCTGTACGCCCAGATCTACGAGCGCGCCGGCGCGAGCGCGCTGCCGCCCAGCGCGGGCCTCTCGCAGCGGGCCGGGCGGCTCAACCTGCTGCGCGAGGCGGTCGACTTCCTCGAGCACACCGTGCCCGAGATCGTCGGGGGCGTCATCGCGTTCGTCGGCATCCTGGCGTTCCTCGTGGCCCTGTCGGTGCCCGTGTTCGTCGGTTCGCTGGTGATGGCGGCCCTGGTCGTCGCGATCTACGCGGCCTCGACCCGGCAGACCATGGCGGCCAACCGCGGCTACAACGACGAGTACGAACGTCAGGTCGACGTGCTGAGACGCGGCGACGGCGCCCTGACCCGCAGACACCTCGGCCTGCTCAACACCTGGCTGACCAGGCTCTCCGACCTGGACGCGATCAACTACGCCCTGTCGATGGTTCTCACCGTCGCGTTGCAGGTCTTCGCGATCATCACGTGCGCGCGGGCAGGCATGGACGACGGCACGATGCTCTCGGTCGTGCTCTACGTGTTCGAGTTCTCCGCCGCGGCGACGCTCCTGCCCGTCTCGTGGCAGGGGTTCCTGCGGCTGCGCGACATCCTCGGACGGCTGCGAAAGACGCCCCCGGCGAACGGCTCGACCGGCCGACCCGGAGGTCAGGACGAGGGGACGCGCGCCAAACGCCCCAGTTCTCGCACGACGGCGCGGGGCAGGGACCGCGGGTAGAACGCTGGCACGTCCCGGGAGCCCTGCCAGCCGTCGATCGCAAGGGCCGCGGCCGCGAGCTCGAGGTGGTCGAAGGAGCGGGGGTTGATACCGCGCAGTCCGCGCGCCCGGGCGCGGATGTCGGGGCGGGGAGCGGGCGAGACGCCGGCGAGGGCGTAGAGGCGGTGGACCGCGGTGATCGTGCGCTCGTCCTCCAGGCCCTGCAGCGACATCGTCAGGGTGTGCCGGTCGAGGTGCAGCTGCAGGGGAGATGCTTCGGCGGAGCCGTCCTCGTGGACCTGGCGCACGACGGCGATGAGCACCTGGTCGACGTCGCCGAACGAGGTCCGCAGCTGGGTCGAGGTGCACCCGCTGGCCGACGCCACGTCCTCGACGGTGAGGTCGTCGAGCCGGCGTCGCTGGGAGGTTGCGACGTCGAGCGGCCGCATCAGGGGCAGGTTGCCGTAGCCGCTCAGATGAGTGGTGATGGCGGACCACTGGGCGTCGCTGAGGTCGTAGGCGTTCTGGTAGCTGCCGAGCCACAGCGCCTCGCCGGCGAGGGATGCGGCCCACAACCGTGGGCCCACCCCTTCCAGGCCCGGCGCGTCGCGCTCGTCGGCGTCGGCGTTGCTGGTCAGGTACTTCAGGGCACGTCCTACCCGCTGACGCAGGCGGTCGACGGCGAAGAACGAGAACGGGAAGAACGGCACGTCATGCTCCTGTCCACGGGCGTTCGCGAGGCCGCTGCGCGCCGCACCGGGTCTGCTCGCTGGGATCTGTCGTGAGGGTCCGAGCGCCCGTGCCTAGTGGGCGGCGCCGGTGACGCTGGTGCCCTTGGGGGTCATGAGGAAGACCAGGGCGGCGACGGCGAGCATCATCACGCCGCCGGCGATGCTGGCGACCTGCATGGAGTGGGTGAACGCCGCGCTGGCGGCGGTGGCGAGCTCGGGCAGGGCGAGCTGGTCCGAGATGGAGACAGCGGCGCCGAGGGACTCCTCGGCCTGGGCCGCCAGGGTGGGGTCGATGGCCTGCAGCGCGGGATCGGTGGCGTACTGGGCGCGGTAGATCAGCGCGGAGATGCTGCCCAGGACGGCGACGCCGAGCACCGCACCGAGCTCGTAGGACGTCTCCTCGAGAGCGCCGGCGTTGCCCGCCTTGTCCTCCGGAGAACCGAGCATGATCATGGCGGATCCGATGGCCAGCGAGCCGGTGCCGGCTCCCACGAGGACGAGCACGACGATCACGCGGGGCAGGTCGAGGTCGCCGCCCGGCCCCAGGCCGAGCAGGAGCATGCCGGCGCCGGCGAGGGCGAGGCCGGTGGCGAGCACGGCCCGGGCGCCGAAGACCCTGGACAGCGGCGGTGCGGCGATCGCGGCGACGGCTGCGGCGAGGGCCTCAGGGGTCAGCAGCAGGCCTGCCTGGATGGGGGAGACCCCGCGCACGAGCTGGAGCCACTGGGCGAGCAGGAGCAGGGCGGCGACCATCGAGAAGGTCGTGCCGAGGGCAGCGACCATCCCGGCGGAGAACGTGCGGTTGCGGAACAGGCGCAGCTCCAGCAGGGGGTGCTTGCTGCGGATGCTGCGGACCGCGAACCAGGTGAGGGCGACGGCGGCCAGTGTGACGGCGGCCCAGGCCTCGGGCAGGGCCAGCGTGGCCTCCTTGCCGAACTGCTTGATGCCCCAGACGAGGGCGGTCATCCCTACCAGTGACAGCACGGCGGCCAGGGCGTCCCAGCGCCCGGCGACGCGCACGCGCGACTCGGGCAGGATGGCCAGGCCGGCGACGATGGCGATGGCGATCAGGGGCACGTTGATCAGGAACGCGGCGTGCCAGGAGAAGTGCTCGAGCAGCACGCCGCCCACCAGAGGCCCGACGGCGGCCCCGAGCCCAGAGACCGCGGCCCAGACGCTCAGTGCCTTGGCGCGCTCGGCCGGATCGGTGAAGATCACTCGGATCAGCGACAGCGTGGTGGGCATGATCATCGCGCCGCCCAGGCCGAGCAGCGCGCGGATCGCGATCACCGCCTCGGCGCTGGTCGTGAACACGACCATCAGCGACGCCGCCCCGAAGATCGTGTAGCCCAGCAGCAGCATCCGCTTGCGTCCCCAGCGGTCGCCGATCGCCGCGAACGACACCAGCAGACCGGCCAGCACCAGGGAGTACACGTCCACGATCCACAGCTGCTGGTCCGAGGTCGGGTGCAGCTCCGCGGCCATCTCGGGCAGCGCGATGTTCAGGATCGTCATGTCCATCGTGAGCATGAGCAGGCTCGCGCTCAGCACCGCGACGGCAGTCCACCGTCGTCGCGTCGACATGCCTGCCGCGGGGGAGAGGCTGATCTCCTGGTCGGTCTTCGTCATGGGTGCTCCGCATCGTCCGACTCCGGGGATCCCCGGACGTTGATACTGTACTGACGAGTCAGTACAGTTGCCAAGTGAGAGATCCCTCGGGCCGGCAGGCCACGCATGAACGGAGCGCGACATGACCAGTGCCAAGACCGCCGCACGCACCACCCGGACCGCACGGACGGCGGACGTCGTCGTCGTCGGAGCCGGCCTCGCCGGCCTGACCGCGGCCGACGAGCTCACCCGGGCGGGCCACGACGTCGTCGTGCTGGAGGGCCGCGACCGTGTCGGCGGCCGGATCCATCAGGCCGAGGTGGGGGGCGTGGCCGTCGACGCCGGCGCCACCTGGGTGGCACCGGGGCACACCGCCATGCGCGACCTCGCCGCCCGGCTCGGCTGCGAGCTCGTGCCCCAGTTCCACCAGGGCAAGGGCGTCATCTCCTTCGGCGGGCGCCGCAAGGTCGAGAGCATCACTGCCATGACGCCCTGGGCGATGGCCGACCTCGCGCGCATCATGAACACGCTGCAGAAGATGGTCGACGACCTGCCCGTCTCCGAGCCGTGGACTCACCCGCACGCGGCACGGCTGGACGCCATGTCGTTCGGCGAGTGGCTCACCTCCAAGCACGCGCTGAAGAACACCCGGAAGTTCATGACCATGTTCAGCCTGGTGCACTGGGGGGCACCGGTCGGGGACGTCTCCCTGTTCAACGTGATGCGCTACATCAGGACCCTGGGCGGCATCGAGCACATGCTCTCCGTCGAGGGCGGCGACCAGCAGGACCGGTTGCTGGACACGACCCACACCCTGGTCAGCAAGCTCGCCGACACCCTCGAAGACCGGGTGCTCCTGGGTTCACCTGTCGAGCGGATCACCACCGCAGGCGATCGCGTCACGGTCGAGACCGCCACCCACACCGTCGATGCTCGCTACGTCATCGTCACCGCGGCACCGGCCCACCGCTCGACCATCGAGTTCACGCCCGCCCTGCCGGACCAGCACTACGGGCTCGCCCGCGCCTGGCGGCTCGGCGCGCTGAGCAAGGCATTCGTCGCCTACGACCGGCCCTTCTGGCGGCACGAGGGCCTCTCGGGAGAGGGAGTGTCGGACGACGAGACCGTCTTCCTCACCTTCGACGTCAGCCCGCACCCCGACGGCCCCGGCATCCTCATGGTCTTCTGCGACGCTCGCGGCTTCGACGCCTACGACGAGGACGAGCGCCGCCGCCGCGTCGTCACGCAGCTCGTCCACCTCTTCGGGCAGCGTGCCGGTCAGGTCACCGACTACACCGACTTCTCCTGGGGCAACGACACCGTCGCCCCCGGCGGCCCCAACCCCGCCCCCGCCCCGAAGACGTGGACCACCTTCGGCCCGCACCTGCGCGAGCCGGTCGGGCGCGTGCACTGGGCTGGCACCGAGACTGCCGACGAGACCTCCGGCACCATGAACGGCGCCATCCTCTCGGGCCGACGCGCCGCCACCGAGGTCGCCGCCCAGCTCGGCGCAGAGGGGCAAGGGGTCGCAGGGTCTCGTGCGTCAGGTCATCCGCGTCGCTGGGGCTCCGTCTTGCCCCGTCGAGATTCGTGAGGCCCTCTAGGCGGCGTTTCTGCTGATCAGAGGGCCTCATGGCTGGTCGGGGCGACAGGATCCGAACCTGCGTCCTTCGTCCCGAAGCGAATCCGACGCGGGCGTCATCCTTGGCTCGCCGGCGGTCGCCGGCGTTCGCGGTGGTCGCGTCGGTAAGCCCCCAGTTCCGCCCCCAGCACGTCGGGCCCGGGGGAGGTGGGGACACCCGGAGGCATTGAACCGATGCGGAGAACATGAGGCCGACGGAGGCTCGGGTCAAGGGCGGCCGCAGGTCATGGCGTGCGACGCCGTAGGCGTCCTCGACGCGGAGAGTCGGCCGGACGCTCGGCGGTATGTGCGGTGTGCCGGATGGTCGACGACGGCGGCAAGGAGATCCAGAGGAAGGACTCGCGCAAGTCTCGGTCCGCGGGGACGGACGCGCTCAAGCATCGGGTCCGCGACGACGAAGCAGGGCTCGCCACTGGGTCGGAGTAGGGCGTGTCTCCCGATGCGTCGTCGTGTCGTCACGGCCCGCTCCGGGTTGCACCAGGGGCAGGGCGCGGGAACTTTACTGGAGGATGATCGCTAGCTCGCGCTCTACTGATTCGGCCGCCGTGGGGTCGCCGTCGTAATACCGTTCCCAGAACCCGTCGAGCAGCCATTCCTTGGGGCCAAACTCTACAACGCCACCTCCGGAGACTATCGCGGACCAGTTTGCCGGAGGCGCGGCATCGTCGGTCTCGAAGCACTCGGCGTCGAACCACCCGAAGCTCGCCCGGTCATTTGTCAATAGGTGCAGTTCGACGCGACGCCCTGACCCGGCGATCACACCCAGGACTACATACGTTTCGCCGACCGTCAGCCACGGGCTCGATGCAGTCTCGACACCTTCAGCGATGCCCGGGATCCTCATGCAACGCACTCTCATCACTACCTCCCTTTGCGTTCTACTTTGGAGTCCCAGTCGCAGTCCGCCGCCCTTGTCGTCCGGTCGATGTGGTAATGAACCTCAAGATTACCCGACAGGCTTTGACGGGTAGGCGCCGAGAATGTGCCTCAGTCAGAAATGCTGCTTCCGTGCAACGTCAGGTCTATCCGTACCTCGCCGTCTCGATGATCCTCGGGAACCGGGCCGAGGAGAAGCGCACGCTGACGTGGGCCGACCAGACTGACGACAACGTGAGGGCCGGCGCCGCGTGCAAGGAGCACGACCTTGTGCTCACGACGACAGTCGGCACGGCGCTGGTCGCAGCCAACGCGCGCCGTGGGTTCCGGTCAGCACCCAAGCCCGTACCCAGTGTCGAACCAGCTGACTGAACGCCGCGCAAGCGACGGCTCTCGTTCGTCTCGCTGAAGTCGCTGGCCGGTGCCGCGGCCGAGAAGATCTCCGGCATCGTCGGGCACTCCGGCTCCGCGACCACGGAACGGAGCTACCGGCACGAGCCACGACCGCTGATCCGCGACGTGCGACGTTCATGAACGCGTTCGCCACCATCGAGGTCGTCGCCCCAGCTGGCACACGGAACCGCTGTTCACGATGCGGGTAGCGACCCTGCCGCGGGCGCAAAGCCCTCGGTAGCGCCCCCACGACCACCACTTCTGGGTCCGGCGGGCAAGGCAAGAGGCCCCCTGGTCAGCGTTTCCGCTGATCAGGGGGCCTCTCTGGTGGTCGGGGTGACAGGATTTGAACCTGCGACCTCTTCGTCCCGAACGAAGCGCGCTACCAAGCTGCGCCACACCCCGAAGGACTTGCCCACGCATCCAGACCTTCGTCCTCGTGCGGAAGCCTGCTCAGAATAGCCGACGAACGGGCCAGGACGAAAACGAGATCCGCCTACCGGGCAGTGAACGTGAGCAACGTCGCCTCCGGGCGGCACGCGAAGCGCACGGGGGCGTACGGCGAGGTGCCGGCACCGGCCGAGACGTGCAGCCAGGTGGAGCCGTTACCGCCCCGCTCGTCGGGCCGCGGGCCGGGCCAGCCGTGCAGGCCGCTGGCCCGCCGCCGGTCGATGTCGCAGTTGGTGACGAGCGCGCCGTAGCCCGGCAGCCGCAGCTGGCCACCGTGCGTGTGGCCAGCCAGGACGACGTCCGCCCCGTCCGCGTGCATGCGGTCCAGCACGCGACGGTACGGCGCGTGCGTGACACCCAGGTGCAGCACCGCGTCGTCATCGTGGCCGGCCGACGGCGCGGGGAAGTCGTCGCGGTCGAGGTGCGGGTCGTCGACCCCCACGAGCGACAGCCGGCGGCCGTCGGCCACGACCACGTCGCGCCGGTTGGTGAGGTCCTTCCACCCGGCGGCACCCATCGCGTCGGCGAGCTCCTCGAACGGCAGCTCGGCCGGGCGATGGTGCGCCACCCGCGTGTCCCGCTTCAGATAACGGGCAGGGTTCTTCGGCACGGGCGCGTAGTAGTCGTTCGAGCCCATGACGAACGCGCCCGGCGCCGTGGTCAGCAGCGGGGAGAGCGCGTCGAGCAGCGGGCCGAGCGAGTCCCGGTGCGCCAGGTTGTCACCCGTGTTCACCACGAGGTGCGGCTCGAGCGCGGCCAGCGAACGCACCCACGCCACCTTGCGGCGCTGAGACGGCGTCAGGTGCAGGTCCGACACGTGCAGCACCCGGAGGTCCGGCTGTCCCGCGGGCAGCACCGGCACCGTGAACCGGCGGACCGTGAAGAGCTTCGTCTCCACGTGCGCGTACCCCAGGCCCGCGATTCCGGCCGCGGCGACGCCGCCCGCCACCCCCCAGGCGGTCGCGGCGGTCAGTTCTCGCCCCACTCGTCGGCGAGCGAACCCGTGATGGCGTCCCAGGCGGCGTTCTCGTCGGAACGACCACCCTTGCCCTTGCCGTTGTCCCCGCCGTTGCCGCTGTTCCCGTTGTCGCCACCGTTGCCGGTGTGGCCGCCGGAGTCGCCGCTGTCACCCGAGTCGTCGCTCTGGTCGGAGTCGCCGCTGTCGTCCGGCGTGGACGTGCTGGGCGGCGGCGCCGTGACGCCGACCATGTTCGGGTCGGGCTCGCCGAAGTCCTCGACGGGCATGTCCTCGACGGCCTTGTCCATGTACGCCTTCCACGCGGGGGCGGCGACGCTGTTGCCGAAGAGGTGCGGGTACGAGACGCCGTTCACGTAGGCGCCGTGGTAGTGGTCCTCGTTCGGGTCGTCGGCGTTGCCGACCCACACCGACGTGGACAGGTTGGGCGTGAAGCCCGTGAACCACGTCTGGGAGGACAGCTGCGACGTTCCGGTCTTGCCGGCCACGGGACGGCCGTCGGCCAGGCCGCCGCCGAGGTTCGCGGCCGTACCGCTGCTGGAGAAGACCTTCTCCATCGCGTACACCACGGTGTTGGCGACGCCCTCGGGGAGGGCGTTCTTGTTGCAGTTCGCGCTCGGGACGTCGTAGTCCTTGCCGCCCGGGCCCGTGATGGACGTGATGGCGATCGGCGAGCAGTACGTGCCGCCCGAGGCGAGCGTCGCGTACATCGCGGCCATGTTCAGCGGCGAGGACTCCTGCGTGCCGATGAGCATCGGGGCGAAGATGTCGATGTCCTTCTTCTTGGGATCGACGACCTTGCCCTCCTGCGAGTTGGTCGGGCGGAAGCCCATGCTCCACGCCGTGTCCCGCAGGTCGCACAGGTTGAGCTGGTAGCCCATCGCCGCGAACGCGGTGTTGATGGACTTGTACGTCGCCTCGAGGGCCGAGATGTAACCCACCTCGACGCCCTCGGAGTTCGCCGGGGCCCACGCCGTGCCCGCCAGGTTGCCGACGCACGGCGTCTGGAAGTCGGCCGGGTACCGGGCCACCTTGGTCGCGTTGACCCGCTCGGAGAGCGTGTGCCCCTCCTTGAGCCACTCCGCCAGCACGATCGGCTTGAAGTTCGACCCCACCTGGAAGCCGCCGGACGCCCCGTGCGTCGCGTCCGCCGCGTAGTTCACCCGCGTGGTGTTCTTGCCGCCCTCGGACGGGGTGTACGGGATGTTCTGCGCCATCGCGAGGATCTTGCCCGTCCCGGGCTCCACCGAGGCGATCGCGGACTGCAGCCCGCTGGAGTCGTCGGCGGGGACCGCCTCGCTCACGGACTTGGAGGCCGCCTTCTGCTTCTTCGGGTCCAGCGTCGTGTGGATCTCGAGGCCGCCGCGGTAGAGCAGCTGCTGCCGCTCCGCCTTCGTCTTGCCGAACACCGGGTTGGTGACGATCTCCTTGGTGACGTAGTCGCAGAAGAACGCCGAGCCGCCCGCGGCGCTGCACCCGATCTCCGTCGGGTTCACGTCGAGCGTGGACTTGATCTTCGTGGCCTGGCCCTCGTCCCGCTCCTTCGTGGAGATGTACCCGAGCTTCCACATGTTCTGCAGCACCAGGTCGCGACGCTCCCGCGCCTCCTTGGGGTTCACCGTCGGGTCGAAGCGGCTCGGCGACTTCGTGATGCCCGCGATCGTGGCCGCCTCGAGGTAGTTCAGCTCGGAGGCGTGCTTGTCGAAGTAGTAGCGGGCTGCGGCTTCGACGCCGTAGATGCTGCGCGAGCCGAACTGGGCGGCGTTCAGGTAGCCCTGGAGGACCTCGTCCTTGCTCATCGTCTTCTCGAGGGAGATGGCCATCTTCGCCTCGGTGAGCTTGCGGGAGATCGAGTCCTCGCTCGCCTGGATGACGCCGAACTTGTCGCCGTCCTGCAGCGCCTGGTCGATCAGCATGTTCTTCACGTACTGCTGCGTCAGCGTCGACGCGCCCTGCGTGGCGTGGCCGGCGACGTTGTTCGCCAGCGCGCGCGTCATGCCCTGCACGTCGATGCCGCCGTGCTCGTAGAAGCGCTCGTCCTCGATCGCGATCACCGCGTGCTGCATCTGCTCCGAGATCTCGTCGAGCGGGACGACGATGCGGTTCTGCGCGTAGAACGTGGCGAGCAGCTTGCCGTTGGCGGCGTAGATGCGCGACTGCTGCGACATCGGCCGGGGCTCCAGCTCCGCGGGCACCTCGTCGTAGATGGCGACGGTGCTGTCCGCGGCCGCGTTGGCCCCTGCGACGAGCGGGATGACCAGCCCGGCGGCGAGCACGCCGCCGACACCGGCCGCGAGGACGAACGCGAGCAGGAGGGCGACGAGCTGGGTCGCCGGCATCGTGCGCGTGATGCGACGGGGGTCGGATTTGGCCATGCCCACCAGGGTACGGGCTGCCACTGTGAAGGCACGGCCACCACCGCCGTGCCCCTGTGCAGATCGTGTGGACCGGTCGTGGGAGCGTGGAGACGTCGCCCGATGGTTACGATCGCGCCATGGCTACCACGTGGGAGTACGCGACCATCCCCCTGCTGATCCACAACACCAAGGCGATCCTCGACCAATGGGGTGCCGACGGCTGGGAGCTCGTCCAGGTCGTCCCCGGCCCCGACAGCACCAACCTGGTCGCTTACCTGAAGCGCCCCTCCGGCGGCCAGTGATGAGCGCCACGTCTCCTGAGGCGCGCCTCGCCGAGCTGGGCATCTCCCTGCCGGACGTCGCCGCGCCCGTCGCGAGCTACGTCCCCGCCGTCCGCTCCGGCCAGTACGTCTACACGGCGGGCCAGCTGCCCTTCGTCGACGGCGCGCTGCCGCTGACCGGCAAGGTCGGCGCCGGCGTCTCGCCGGAGGAGGCGGCCGACCTGGCGCGTACCTGCGCGCTCAACGGCCTCGCCGCCGTCCGCTCACTCGTGGGCACGCTCGACGGCGCGAGGATCGTCAAGGTGACGGGCTTCGTCGCCTCCGACCCGTCGTTCACCGGCCAGCCCGGCGTCATCAACGGCGCCTCGAACGTCCTCGGCGAGATCTTCGGCGACGCAGGCGTGCACGCCCGCTCGGCGGTCGGGGTGGCGGTGCTCCCGCTCGACGCCCCGGTCGAGGTCGAGCTGGTCGTCGAGGTCGGCTGAGGTTTCGTCCGCACCCGTCCCGAGGCGTCGCGCGCTTCTCCAGCGTCGACGGCCGCGAGCCACCAAGGAAGCAGACGGAAGGGGCGTTCTTCGCCCGGTCGTAGACGTTCCCGAAGTGGAGCGCCCCTAGGG